>JAEWSS010000030.1 GCA_023459755.1 Verrucomicrobiota bacterium
GGGTGACCGTCTGCTCCGGATTCCCGAGGATTTCCCCTTTTACCATTTCGGCGATCTGCCGTGCGCTGAGACTTTTCATTTTTCACTCCGTTTTCTGCGGCGCGGCAGCCGGCGCCCGGTTGCCGCGGTTAAGTTCTTCGAGTACTTTCTCGGTGATGTCCAGATTGGACTTGAAAAAGACCACACTTCCGAGATTGGTTGTGGTCTTGCCGGAATAATCGAGCACGATGTCGTAGTTTTCCACCGTTGCGCGACGTTGAATCTCGGCCAGGATTTCGCCGGTCACCTCGTTCCGGCGGCTTTCCTCAAGCTGCTGGAAACTGCGGGTTTTCTCGGTGAAATAATTTTCCATTTCGGTTTTGAGCGCATTGACTTCGGCAAGTTTTTTCGCCGCGGCCTCGCCTTTCTGCTGGCGGTCGGAATCTTTTAACGTTATGTTCTGGGCGGCGTCGAGCAGAACCCGATACTCCTCCTGAAGCGTCTGAAGATTTTTGTTCAGCGCGGTCAGATGGGTGCGGTAGACGTTCTGCTGTTCTTCGAGCTGGCTCTGGATGATCCTGGTCTTGTAGTAGTTGTTGAACACTTTTTCCATATCAATCACCGCCGCGCGGAACGGTTCAACGGCGGAAACGCCAAGCGAAAAGCACATTATCGCGGCGGCAATCAGCATTTTGAGTCGCATATTTCGGGGTCTCCTTGTTGGGGCCGTAGTGCTCAGAGTTTTGACTGGGCAATATTTTTTCTGGCGAGTTCGGTAAGTTCCAGCAGTTTCTGCTGTTGAAGCTCCGGAGGCAGGTCGTTAAAAGCGTCGAGCAGAATCTTCTCGTCGCTGGACAAACTGGCCAGATCGCGGTGCACTCTGGCATGCGACGGCGGTTCCGGCGGCTCGCCCTGTTCGTCGTCGGCTTCGGCGGCGGCGTCCGGCGGCATGTACGGTTTTACGATCGGGTAAAGTTTGTCCCAGGTTTCCTTGCGGATGATGTCGGTTGAGCGATTGACGAACTGGCTCAATGTCTCGGTTTTGACGTTGATCTCCTTGGCCACCGCGTCCAGCGACCCCAGGGTGTTCACGGCGCGCTGAAGCGCCCGGAAAATTTCATCGGTAAGTCTCATTTGCTCGACTCCTTGTAACTTCTGTAATGACTATCTAATATACAGCGGATGACGGTTATTTCAAATTTTTGAAAATACTGCGGAACTTCGCCTCCAGCTCGGACGGCGTTAGCTTGCGAACCAGATCCTCGGCGTTGGCCTCCTCGCAGAGTTCCGACGGCAGACGGCGGACAAAGTCGCTGGTGCGGCGGTCGCGGTAGACGCCGCGCTCCATGCGCCGGCGGGTGGCCGAGATGATCATTTTCAGCTTGGCCCGGGTCACCGCCACATAGAACAATCGCAGTTCCTCGTCGGTATTGCCCTCCTCGACCGCCCGCTCGTGCGGGAACAGGTCCTTCTCCATGCCGACCAGAAACACGAATGGAAATTCCAGCCCTTTGGCGGCGTGAACGGTGGAAAGCGTCACCGCCGGCTGGTTTTTGTCCGGTTCGTCGGTGCGGTCGTTTTCCTCCAGCAGCGCAAAATTCTCCAGAAACTCTCCGAGCATGGCGTCCGGATGCTTCTGCTCGAACTGGGCGACCGAGTTGATGAATTCATCAACATTTTCCCGTCGTTTCCGCGCATCTTCAAGATCGCGGTAAATCAGCTGCAGTCCGGGCAGATAGCCGACCTCGTCGAGATATTCGGCCACCTTTCCGGCCAGATTTCCCGGCGACGAGAAACTTGTCACCGCGCCGGCGATGGCGGCCGCCAGTTTTTCCGCGCCGTCGGCCCCCTTGGCGGACAGATTTTTACGGAACTCCGCCTCGCCCAGCAGCGCCGCCATCGGCTTTTGCCGCGAACAGCGCTCTTTCAACAGCGAGACCGCCTTGTCCGCCAGACCGCGCGGCGGCAGTGCCAGTATCCGCAGCAGACTTTGATTGTCGCGCGGGTTGGCCACCACTTTCAGATAGGCGGCGGCGTCCTTGATCTCCTTGCGCTGATAAAATTCCTGCCCGCCGACCAGCCGGTACGGCAGACCGGCCAGCCGCAGCGCGGTCTCCAGCTGACGCGACAGATGGTTGGAACGATAAAGCACCGCGATGTCGCCGTAGTCGGCATGGGGATTTTCGGCCAGCAGACGCGGAATGTGACCGGCCACAAAACCGGCCTCCGCCTCCTCGTCCTCGGCGCGAACCAGCAGCAGCGGCTCGCCGGTCCCCAAATTGCTCCACAGGTGCTTGGCAAACTGTGATTCGCCTTTGCCCAGAATGCTGTTGGCGGCTTTAAGAATTGTGTTGGTGGAGCGGTAGTTCTGTTCAAGTTTAATCGACTTGGCCCCCGGATACAGCGTGGGAAAATCGAGGATGTTGCCGATGTCGGCGCCGCGCCATGAATAGATGCTCTGGTCGTCGTCGCCGACCACGCAGAGGTTGCGGCGTTCGGCGCAGAGCATGCGGACGATGTCGAACTGAACAAAATTGGTGTCCTGATATTCGTCGATCAGTAAATAGCGGTAGCGATCCTGATATTTTTTCAGGACTTCGGGAAATTCATGCAGAATTTTAGCGGTCAGCAGCAGAAGATCGTCGAAGTCCAGACAGTTCTGGTTTTCAAGCAGCTGCTGGTACTGGGTGTAGATCAGCGCGCACTGCGCATCGAATTTGGTGTGGCGGTCGGCGTCGACCGGAAGCCGCGCCGCATTCTTCTGCCGTCCGATATATGAAGCGGCCGCCTGAAACGGCAGCTGCTCCTTGGAAATACCGGCCAGCGCCATGGCCTGTTTCATCAGTCCCTGCTGATCCGAATCGTCGGCTATGGTGAAGTTTCCGAGATACCCGAGCACCTTGATCTCCGAGCGCAGGAACCGGGCGCAGAAACTGTGGAACGTTCCCAGCGTGACTTTTCCGGCCTCCGCCGGCTCCACCAGTGTGGCCAGCCGTTCGCGCATTTCGCGGGCGGCCTTGTTGGTGAAGGTCATACCGAGAATCGACGCCGGAGCGACACCCGACGCGATCATATAGGCGATGCGATAGGTGATGACCCGGGTCTTTCCGGTTCCGGCTCCGGCCAGCACCAGCACGGGGCCGTCGATGGTGCTGGCGGCTTCTCGCTGGGCCGGGTTGAGCCCGGACAGCAGTTCTTCCGGCTTCATTGACGCTGACTCAGGCGTTTTTGACCGCGAGGGCAAAGCCGCCGTCATCCGTCGCCACCGCGGATGCGGCGGTCACCGGATTGGTGAACCCGGCGAAGACTCCGCCGGAAATAATGAAGTCGCAGCACTCGGCGGCGGACTTGGCGGAGAAGGCGTCGTCATGAAAACTTTCGCACGGATAGCAGTGTTCGTAAGTGGAGATATAGAACAGCGTTCCGGGGCGCGGATCGAGCTTGCGCACCAGCACCGCGTCTTTGCGGACGATGGCCAGAAAAGCCTCCGAACCGTCGTTGGCGATCACGCCGGCGATACGCGGAGTGTCCAGCGAGTCGTGTTCATAGTCGAGCGCCAGCAGACTTAATGTCAGCGCGTCGCGCGGGGGCAGTCCGGCGGCGATTTTTTCCGCGATCGGATCGGTGTGCGACCCGTTGGTGACCACCATGTATTTCCCGGCCCGGCGCAGCGCGTTGTAGGCGATATACGGATTTTTGCCGAGATCTGACTCGAATCCGGCGCGCGGAACCACCGCCGCCTTGCCGTTGGAAATCACCGCCTCGCGGTTGGGGAATGAGCGTGAAGAAACCCGGTACAACGCCGCCGCTTTACCTTCGGAAGTGATGCCGACCGCCACGATTCTGCCGATATACATGTCGTCTCCTGTTTTTATCTGTTCCTGTGTATTTTGTTATAATATACAGTTTCAAAGTAAAAATGAAAGCTTGAATTTTCCATTTTCCGGGCTATTCTAAGTGGGATTACTGATTGAATAATGAAAAATAAGGAGAGAATCATTATGTTTAGACAACTTCTGCTGGCCGCCGCGGTGGCGGCGTCCGCCGGCGTTTTTGCGGCGGAGGAGACGGCGAAAGAACTCACCACCAATGGCGGAGTAAAGATGGTCCTGGTTCCCGGCGGCGAATTTCAGATGGGCAACCCGGGCGGCAAAGCCGACGCGTCGGCCGTGCATTCGGTGAACCTCGCACCGTTCTATATGGACGCCACCGAGGTAACACAGGAGGAATACGAACGGCTGATGGAGTACAATCCGTCGAAATTTCGCGGCGAAATGCTGCCGGTGGAGCGGACGCGCTGGATCGACGCCGCCGCCTACTGCAATCTCCGCAGCAAGGAAGAGGGGCTGACCCCGGTTTACGATCTTGAAAACGACACCGCGGACCTCACCGCCAACGGCTACCGGCTGCCGACCGAGGCGGAATGGGAATACGCCTGCCGCGCCGGGAACTCCGAACGCTTCTACTTTGGAACCGATGAAAAACAGCTGGCCGACTACGGCTGGTTCCGGAATAATTCCGAAGAATCCACCCATAAAGTCGCCGGCAAAAAGCCCAACGGATTCGGGCTTTACGACCTCTACGGCAACGTCGCGGAATGGTGCAACGACCTTTACTCCCCGGGATATTACGCAGAAAGTCCGGTGGACAATCCCGCCGGCCCGGACAAGGGCGTCAAGCGCGTTCTGCGCGGCGGCTCCTGGGCGGATCGCCCCAAATACATCGGCAGCGGCATCCGCGCCTCCGACAATCCGGTGACCGCCGACATCTGCCAGGGGTATGACGTCTACGGCTTCCGCTGTGTCCGCAGCGCCGCCCCCGCCGCAACTCAGGAGAAATAACCGCCAATGCTTTTTCAAACCTGGGATTTCGTCATATTCTTCGCCGTGGTGCTGGGCGGACTGGCGCTGCTGCGTCCGGGGCTGCGGGCGTGGTGGCTGCTGGCGGCAAGCTGGTTTTTCTACGGCAACTTCAACCCGGTTTTCCTGATCTTTCTGGTCTACATCTCGTTGTTCGACTACTGGATCGGACGCGGTGTGGCGGCGGCAAAAACGCCGTTTCCCCGCAAACTGCTGGTGTTTTTCAGTGTAATCAACGGCGTCGCGCTGCTCGGACTGTTCAAATACGCCGGGTTCATCACCGAAAATCTCCAGGCGCTGTGCGACCGGTTCGACCTCGGATATAAAGTGCCGACGCTGGCCGAATCGGCCGGACGGGTGCTGGACGCGATGGGACTGAATTACGAACTGACCGCCGCCATGCTGCTGCCGGTCGGTTTGAGCTATTTCACCTTCAAATCGCTCTCCTACACCATCGACGTCTACCGCGGAACGGTGCGCTGCGAACGCAGTTTTATCCGCTACGCCTGCTATCTGGCGTTCTTCCCCACCGTGCTGATGGGGCCGATCGACCGCTCCGGACTGTTTCTGCGCCAGCTCCGCCACCGGATCGTGGTGCGGAAACAGGACGTGGCCGACGGCGTGTCGCTCTTCATCTCCGGACTGTTCAAAAAAGTGGTGCTGGCCGACACGCTGGCGGTGTTCGTCGAAAAAGTCTACAAAAGCGACGTCGGCGACTACAACGCTCTGACCGTCCTGTTCGCCACCTACGCTTTTGCCTGGCAGCTTTACGGCGACTTCTCCGGTTACAGCGAAATGGCCTCCGGCATCGCCCGGCTGATGGGCTTCCGGATCACGCTGAACTTCAACTGCCCGTATGTGGCGGTGAACTTCACCGACTTCTGGCGGCGCTGGCACATCAGCTTGTCCACCTGGTTCCGCGACTATGTGTACATCCCGCTCGGCGGCAACCGGGCCGCCGAATGGCGCATCTGGCTCAATTTATTCATCACCATGGTGGTGTCCGGCTTCTGGCACGGCGAGGCGTGGGCGTTCCTGATCTGGGGCGCGTGGCACGGCGTGCTGTGCGTAGTCTGGCGATTCTTCGACAAGGCGGCCTGGTATCTGGCGATTCCCAAATTGATCCGTCAGATTGCGGTGTTCAACCTGGCGGCGTTCGGCTGGATATTCTTCTGCTCAAAAGCGCTCGACAAGGCGTGGGGCTTTGTGAAGATATTGTTCAGCTGGTCGGGCGAAGGGATTTCGCTGGTTCCGTGGTACATGTTCGCGCTGGTTGCGGCGGTATGGGGGTATCAGCTGGTCTACGACTCGAAGTTCCGCCGGTATCTTGAGTTTGCCCCGGTGCGTTATCTGCTGATGGCGCTGGTGATTCTGCTCATCATGGCGGTACCCGGCGACGCAAACCAGAAATTCCTCTATTTCGA
This sequence comes from Verrucomicrobiota bacterium, assembly GCA_023459755.1. GTDB lineage: Bacteria > Verrucomicrobiota > Lentisphaeria > Victivallales > Victivallaceae > CALXXL01. The sequence continues at coordinate 6,263 of JAEWSS010000030.1, forward strand.
CTTTTAAGGAGCGGTGAAAAAAATGAGTGAAAACAAGAAAAAATACCGCAGTTTGAAGTCGATGCCCGGCCGCTGCAACGCGCTGTATCTTTCGTTCCGGGAGATGCTGATTGTGATTCCGCTGGCGCTGGCGGTCTCGTTCTGGCTGCTGCCGTATTTGTGGGAAAGATCGGAAAAGTACGACTTTCAGGAACCCGACTTCCGGATCAGCTACGATCTGCGCGACGACTACTGGAGCTATCGGCAGTGGGTCGATTACGCCGCAAAAAAATACGACGTTATGTTCGTCGGCGACTCGGTGGTGTGGGGCATGTACACCGACAATTTCCATACGCTGAGCCATTATTACAACGAAAAAAAGGGTGAACCCGCCGCCGCCAACCTCGGCATCGACGGTCTGCACCCGGTGGCGCTGGAGGGGCTGATGGCCGACTTCGGCCGCGGACTGCGCGACAGGAAAATCTATCTGTACTTCAACGCATTGTGGCTGAATTCCGACAAGTTCGACCTCACCTACCGTCCGCTGATCGACGAGGACGGCGTTCCGGAAAAACTCACGGTAATGCATCCCCGGCTGATTCCGCAGTTCGACCGGTCGATCGAAGGCTACGGCGAGCCGCTCAAAAAACGGATGTCGGCCGCGATGGAGCGCAGTCTGCCGCTTTACAGCCTGCTGAACCATCTGCGCGGCGTGTGGTATGACAACAAGTCGCTGGCGGAGTGGATGCTGGCCAATCCCGCGGACAATCCGCTGACCCGCCCCGGCTTCGCCCTCTCCGCCGTTGAACGCGAACACAAAAACCGCGCGACCCCGTGGAACAAACCACGCGCTTTTGAAGTGTCATACGACTGGGTTCCAGCCGAACGCTCGCTTCAGCTTAACGCCTTCATCCGCACCGCGCAACTGCTGAAGGAACGCGGCAACGACGTGACAATTGTGATCGGCGCATTCAACACTCACATGCTGGACGAACGGTCGCTTGAAGCCTATGAAAAACTGGTCTCCGACGCCGAAGACCGCTTCGACGACGCCGACCTTGAATATCTTGAACTCGAAACACTCCCCAGCGAAAGTTACGCCGACGCCAGCCACCCGCTCGACATCGGCTATGAGAATATGGCTGAACAGATCATTCAATACGAGGAAGATTAGCATCATGATGAAAAAAATCGCATTATCGGCGGCGTTGTGCGCAGCGCTGTGCGGATCGGCGCAGGAACCGCTCAAAGTCGAGGCGGTGGTGATTCCCGACTATCTCGGAGAATCGCTGGTCATCCCTTTTGAGAACGGCCGCGACAACATCAACATTCCCGGCGACAACCTGGCCGTACTGCTGCTCGCCGACGACGGCAGCACCGTGCTGACGATGTGGAAAAATCCCGCCGCCGACGTCCGAATCACGCCAAGCGGCGCGATTGTGTCCGGCAACGGCGAAGGCACCAGCAAAAACTACCCCGACAGCTGGTTCCACGCCACCGCCGCGTTGAACGATCAGGAGTGGCTCCCGGTCGGCTGGACGCTGCCCTATGCGGCCGACTTCCGGGCGATTTTCCGTAAGGAAACCGGCGTGCTGCCGCCGGAAAACGGTCGTCAGGAGGGCTGGAAAATCATGCCGTTCCGCACCGACACCGGAATGCAGTGCGACACCAGCGTCGCCATCTACAACGGCGAGAACTGGAGCAACTGGATATCCGGCTACGGCGGGACCTTCTATCCGGCCAGAGCCGACCGCGACAACGTTTATCTGCGCTTTCTGCACGCCGGTGAATACCCGGAGCAGAAGCATGACGCGGCGTTCGGAGCCTATATTTATCCGGACTCCGCCGCCACCCATCCGCAGTATTGGGAGCCGATCGGTCTGGCCGCCAAGCCGGACGGTCTGGTGATGCCGAAACAGGCGGTTGAAGCCTTTGTCGGCCCGGAGCTTTGGCAAACCGTCTGCGAAATTGAAAACGAGGGCAAGTGGTTCCCCGCCACCTGCGGCACCACCGAGGCGGTGGAGAAGATTTTTTACCGCAGCGAGTCATATAAAAGTCGCGCCGAAGTTGTCGAGCGCATCAACAATATGAACATGTTCGTCCGCCGCATCCGCGAACGGATCGAAGCGTTCCGCGCCTGGGGCGCCGCCGAAAAAGCGTGGCTGAAGGCCAATGCGCCGGAGAGCGTCTACAACGCCTTCGCCGCCGATTTCGACGAGTACGAGAAGTATTATCAGCAGCATCTTCCCCGCATGCAGCAGCCGGAAGTATCCGAAAAGTTCAGCGCCGAAATCGTGGCCATGGCCAATGACGAAAACGGCGACGACGAGGTCAAGGAAGACCGCTGTAAAGAACTCGGCCGCGCCATCCGCACCATCGGCGGCACTCAGGACACCATGGCGGCGCAATTCCGCCGTTTTGCCAAGTGCATCCGCCAGAAGGCCACCGAAATGTATGCCGACGCAAAAGACAAGAAAGAACAGGCCGCCCTGCTTCATATTCGGAGCACCGCCGGCGACGTTCTGCGCAACCGCATGCCGCATGAGGGCAAATAACGCCGACCGTGCGACACTCCGGTAAAGACATAAAAACCGCCGCGCTTCATTTGAAGTGCGGCGGTTTTTTTACAACAAAAATCAGTCGTTGACGGCCGGCAGTATCGTTCCCAGCGCTATCAGCGGCGGAACCACCACTTCCAGTTCAATCATCTGCAGTGCGCAGTCCTGCCCGGCAACTCCGATCAGACGGTTGCCCTCCGGTGTGCTGTATCCCAGCGAAAGCCCGCCGCTGTAACGCTCGATGACTTGGTAGAACGACGCCATCGCCGGCGGAATCTCTTGAGGATTCATGGCCTGCATCTGCATGGCAAACGACGGAGAAATATACATAATGCCGTTCGGCATCTGATCGCTTTCCGCCAATTTTGCCATGCGGTTAAATTCGCGGTCGGCGGACAGGTTCGGCGCGCCGGTGCGAAGGGCAAAGTCCGCCTTGCCGTCGCCGACGCAGACATTCACGCGAACGCCGCCGTCAACCGCGTTGACCTCGATTGTCGCGGCATCGTCTTCAAAGCGGATCGTGCCCGCGGTGTTCGTGGTGCGGTTTTCCGCTGGAAGCACGGCGGCCAGCCGGGAAAAATCAGCCGGAAACTCAAATTCCGCATACAGTTTTTTGTCCACCGCGATAACATTGAAATAATATTCGCCGTTGTCGGGCAGGTTCAGCAGCAGCTCCTCCAGCTTGGGGCTGCCGGCCAGAAGCCGCTGGGCCGCCGGGACTTCGGTCTTGGCCGCCTGAATAAAGCGTCCGACGTTAAGCCGCATAAGTCCGGCAAGTCCGACGCCGGCCGGCGTCCGCTCAATGAACTTTTTCATATCCACCGGCTGGTCGGAATTGATCGTCCAGCATCCGGTGGCGGGGCGGCCGTCGCGCCACTTGAAGAACATGCGGTTGACGAACAGCGCGCGCTTGTACTCGGAGACGGCGGCAAACAGCGAATACTGGTCAAAGTTGAAAAAAGCGGACACCTCGCGGGCGTCGGCCACATTTTTCGCGGAGAAATCGCACATGGCCATCACGCCGTCGACAACCGACGGACGATAAAGTTCAAGCGCGCTTTTTTCCACCGCCGGATCATTGCGGTTGATCTCCATATAGACCAGTTCGGCCTGCGGGTCGAGTTTGAAATAATCTTCGATATTCATGCTGTCCGCGGCAAAGACGCAGAGCGGAAGCAAAGCGGCGAAAGTAAATTTTCCGATCATGGCTCAATCCTCCTCGGCTTCGGCGTCGACTTCAACGGTTGCGGAGGCGGCGGCGCCGGATTCAATTTCATCTTCTTCATAGTCGGCTTCAACGACGGTCTCGGACTCGACGGCGTCGTCATCCGATTCGGCAACATCCATACCGTAGGCGGCGGCAATACCGGCGAGGTCCGAGAACAGCCGCGGCGCGGCAAAAACAACGCCGGCGGTGCAGAACGGACCGATTTCCACTATTTCAAAATGCTTCGCGGTAAGCGAACCGACACACAGTCCGGAAAACGATTCAGTGACCTCGGAACCGTTATCGCCGCCGTCCAAAATCCGCGCTAAAACCGCAAACATATTCGGTGCGGAATACATAACGATATTGCCGGATTCGGGCGCTCCGCCGGCGCACACCCGCTTGAAAAATTCGTTGTCCGCCAGAATCGACTTTTCAGCGATCGCTTCGTACGCGGCAAAATCCGGCGACAACTTGACAAAGCCTTTTTCAACGCGGAACATGCCTTTGAATGACTCTTTTTTCTCCAGCAGCGCCGCCAGTTTGCCGTTGGTGTCCGGCACCGTGACAACCGCCCCGGCACGTTTTCCGTCCGACACCTCGCAGACGGAATATACGCCGTCCATCGACTTCAGAAGTTCAATCAGCGGAAATCCGTTGGCGGTCTGGAAGTCCTGCTCGGCCTTGAGCACCAGCACCGTGGCGGCGTTGACGCGACGGACGGCGTTCATCATTATTTCGGGATGAAAAGAAAAATACATCGCACTGACCGTGTTTCCCGGCAGTTTGCCGAGTTCGGCCGTCTCAATTTTTGCTCCGTCGCTGAAAGCCGCGATGAAGTCGGGCTTATCGCTCGCGCCAAGCATGACGACCGAACGGGAGATAAACAACGGGTTTTCGGCGGTTGAACCGGTTGTCTCCTTTGCGCTTTCTCCCATACAGCCGATGCGCGACACGCCGGAGGCCTGACCCGCCTGCTTGATGCCCTGAATCACCAGCTTGACAAATCCGGACTCGGCGGACTTGGCCGACTTCGTCTTTGCAATTTTTTCAATATTCTGATTGAACGAATCGAAAATCGTCCGCACCATGTCCTTCAGTTTTGCGGGATTGTAAAACATGATCCGACAGCCGTCGGTGTCCAGATGCTCCCGGATTGCCTGAAACTGCGGCGGTTCAAACGCCGCAACAGACGACGCGGCAAACAGCGCCGTCAGCAGAATACCGATTCGTTTCTTCATATTATCCTCCTATGAATGGTTGATATAAAACAATATAGCCGATAATAAAAAAATCAAGCGCTAAATTCTACGGGCCAGCGTCAGAACGGTAATCGAACACGGCGCGGCCTTGCGCAGTTCGTTCGCCGCCGCGGTCAAGGTGGCGCCGGTGGTAAAAACATCGTCGATCAGCAAAACGGCGGCACCGGGCTTGAGCATGCCGCCGCGCAGACGAAAAGCGTTTTTCATGGCCGACAGGCGCTCGGCGCGACCGCGGCGAGCCTGATGACCGCCGTGCGGTCGGGTCAATGCGGTCAGACATGGTTTTCCGGTGAGTCGGGCAAGCTCCGCGCCCAACAATTCGCACTGGTTGTAGCCGCGCCGCAGACGACGCAGAAAATTTACCGGAACCGGCACGATGCAATCAAAGTCAACCGCTGATTTTTTCAATTTTTCAGCGGCGAATCCGGCGAACAGTCCGGCCAGTTCCGGGCGACCGCCGTATTTGAACTTCAGGACAAGATCGCGCACGGTCGCGTCATAAAAAAACACCGAAAACGCCGCGTTCCACGGACGTTTGCCGGCCTCCAGACACTCGGAACAGCAATTCAGCACGCCGTCGTTGACGCCGCCGCACATCCGGCAGGCGTCATGCGGTGTAAAATGGAGCGTCTCTAGACAGACCGGACACAGGCGATTGTCGTTCTCGGCGGTATTTGCACCGCAATGCGGACACGGAAATTCGAGCAGCAGTTTTGCCGCCGCGGCCAGACAATCTTCAATTTTTCCGAACGGTTTCATATTATATGAATATACACGACCCGCCCGAAGATTCAATCTGAAATTTCGGCAACCCCGATTCGGAGGCGGCAAAAGCGGCAGGAACATCAACCGGAAAACAACCATGCGGAAAGTGGTTATGCCGAAACCACCCGGCAACTCATCATTTTACCAGACGCATCGCCGCCAGAGTTCGCAGGGATGGGGAAAAGCATTTTTCCGGAACCGGCAATAACCGTATTCACATCAGGTTCCGGCGGCGATCAATCGGCCAACGGATCAACGGCGATCCAACGGGAGCGATCATGTCGGATTGACGCTTGACGGACAATAGGTTATGACTGATCTCGCTCCGCCTCACCCACTGATTTTAAAACGAAAACCCGGTTTTGCAACCGGTCTTTATCAGGCTCGCACCTTGCGCATTCAACGAAAAAACCGGTTTTGCAACCGGTCTTTATCAGGCCCGCCACCTGCGCATTCAACGAAAAAACCGGCTTTGCAACCGGTCTTTATCAAGCCCGCCACCTGCGCATTCAACGAAAAAACCGGTTTTGCAACCGGTCTTTATCAAGCTCGCCTCTTGCGCATTCAACGAAAAAACCGGTTTTGCAACCGGTCTTTATCAAACTTACGCCTTACTTCTTCTTGGAAGCCGCGATAGCCTTGCGGACATTCGCCTTCTGACGTTCGTTGTAGGCCTTGCGACGGGCGCGCTTCTCGCATTTGCTGTGCTGCTGACTCATGTTAAACTCCATTTTTTCTAAATTAAAAACTATTTTACTTTAAAGTAGCCCGTGTTTTCGCTTTTGCAAATCATCACGCGAAAAGAAGATAATATTTTTTGTGGAGCAAACTTGCAAATATAAAAAAATATGGTAATTTAAATAAAAACAAACGGTTGGTTTTTTAATAAAAAGGAGTTTTCAATGAATTTTCCCGATCGCATTGCCGATGAACAAATGCTGGAAAAGCTGCTGTCCGAGCCGTCGCCGCGGCTGGTCGAAATGATGAAAACGATGGACGGCGACCTGATGCTGCTGGGTATCGCCGGAAAAGTCGGCATGACGATGGGACTTCAGGCGGTGGAGGCGATCCGTCGCGCCGGAGTGAATAAGAAAGTGTACGGCGTGGCGCGGTTCAGCCGGCCGGAGGCGATGGATGAACTCAAAAAGGCCGGAATCGAACCGGTGAAATGCGACCTGCTCGACCGGAAAAGCGTGGAGGCGCTTCCGCTTGTTCCCAATGTCGTTTTCCTGGCCGGCAAGAAATTCGGCACTCAGGGCGCCGAAGCGCAGACCTGGGCGATGAACGTACTGGCGCCGGCCTATGTTGGAGAACACTTCAAAAACAGCCGGATCGTGGTGTTTTCAACCGGCTGTGTCTATCCGCTGGTGGGGCCGGAGACCGGCGGATGCAGCGAGTCGGTGCCGCCGGAACCGGTGGGTGAATATTCGCAAAGCTGTCTTGGCCGCGAACGGATTTTTGAATACTGCGGCGCAAAGTTCGGAACAAAAACCACGCTGTTCCGCCTGAATTACTCGGTCGACCTGCGCTACGGAGTGCTGGACGACATCGCACAGCGGGTCATGAACGGACTTCCGGTGTCGCGCTCGGTCAGCCATTTCAACGTGATCTGGCAGGGCGATGTGACCAATTACGCGCTGTTGTCGCTCGGTCTGGCGTCCAATCCGCCGGCGGTGCTCAACGTTACCGGCCCGGAAATAATTGCGGTGGAGGAAATAGCGGAGGCGTTCGGCCGCGCGTTCGGGAAAAAAGTCACTTACGAAGGCACACCGTCCGGCCGCTGCTACCTTAATAACGCCGGCAAGTGCTACGAGCTGTTCGGCCGCCCGGAAGCACCGCTCGAATGGCTGATCGCCCGCCAGGCGGAATGGCTGGCCGCCGGCGGCAGAACGCTCGGCATTCCCACTCATTTTGAAGTCAACAACGGAAAATTCTGACCATGAAAAAAATAAGCGACATCTCACCGGAAGTTTTGAAAAAATTCCGCGCCGGCTGCGTGATCCCGGCACAACCGCTGGCGCTGGACGCCGAACGCCGATTTTCCCCCGTTCATCAGCGGGCGCTCTGCCGCTATTACATCGACGCCGGCGCCGGCGGCATCGCGGTCGGCGTCCACTCCACCCAGTTTGAGATCCGCAAACCGGAGATCGGACTCTTCGAGCCGGTTCTGCGTCAGACCTCGAAATTCATCGACGAATGGTGCGAAAAACGCAGCACGAAAATTTTAAAGGTCGGCGGCGTCTGCGGACGCACCGCCCAGGCCGAATACGAGGCCGCCTTTGAGGTCGAAGCCGGATACGACTGCGCCC
>JAEWSS010000031.1 GCA_023459755.1 Verrucomicrobiota bacterium
TATATTGAAATTTTCAAGTCTTTTCCGATAAAAAACCGGCTTTTTCTCTTGACGAAGCCGGCTTGCGGCAATATATTGACCGCACATATGAAAAACTTCACTGTACAATACAACATCGAGCGCACCGAAGAAAACGGCGGATGCGTTATTTTGCGCGGCGTTGTCGCCTCCGATCGCCCGTCAGCCGTCTTTGTCGTCGGCACGCTTGAGGTGGACGGCATTGAGCTGGTTCCGAGTTCGCGGCTCAGCTTTTCCGCCGGAAAATCAACCGCCGAACTTCCGGAGGTGCGTATTTACCGCCCGCTGGCCGGCCGCGTTTATCTTTTTCATCTCGTCCTCAACCTGCCGGACGGCGTTGTTGAGCTTGACGAACTGCTGCAATTCTGACTTTTTGGGGGCGACGAATTGAAAATTTCGCCGCTTATGCCATCAGCAGTGCAAACCTAAACAACGTTGTCCAGCTCCGTCCCGCGTTTCTGCGACGCGTTTTACTTGTTTTTATCCGCCTCGGGAGCCGCGGTTTTGACTTCGGCCCTGGTCACCACGATGTAGGGGTAATTCCAGTTCGGAACCGACAGCTTTTTGCCGGTGATCACAACCTCTTTGCCGACCATTCCGGAAAGTTCCACCGCTTTTTCTTTCAGCGCGGCCGGTTTTGAACGGTCGCTCCACTGCGTCCAGTCCACCTTGCCTTCGTAGAGGGCGCCGAGAACCGGGAGTTTTCCGTCGGCTTCACGGCGGGCGAGGGCGTAACCGGCTCCGGTTGACGCCGAGTCGGTCTTGAGCAGAATGCCGCTCAGCGTAATGTCGTCCGGCTCGCCGGTGAACCAGCCGCGCATAAGCTCAAAACCTTTGGCCGCGTCGTCGATCGACGAATACGCGACTTTCGCCACCGTTTCTTCGGAGCGGCTGGACGGCGCCACCGCTTTGTCGCTCCCGACCATCTTCTGGTAATCGGCGTCCGCGACCGCGACATGCGGACTGGACACATATGCGTAGAATCCCTTCGGCGGCTTGATTTTCAGCCATTTCGGGTTTTTATCGCTGACCACTTCGAGTTTGGTGTCCATCGGGATCACGCCATAGCTCTGGAACGCCAGACCGGCGCCGTAGCGCATCTGAACTTTTGTGATGGTTTTGCCGGACTGCACATAGTCGGCGGCCACATATGCGTCGGCGGTCTCCGGCAGTTCGATCTTATACCACGCGCCTTCGACCCCGGCGATGTTCACCGCGGTTCCGCGCGGCAGTTTTGCCACCACTCCGGCGTTGGCCACCGGCCGAATGCGGACATTGAGTTTTTCCGGACGGACTTTGCCGACAATCATGTCGGCGTTGACGAGCCAGGCCAGCAGCAGCGCCGGCAGCATGATGATGAGTTTTCGCATTTTTCCATTTCTCCGTGTGTATTTGCACTCAAATAAAACTATACTCCGGAAGCGCGGCTTTGGCAAGTTGAATTCGCAAAAAAACGTCTTATATTATCCTCTATGAAATACTCCGACTTCATTCGTTATCTTGAGCTGGAAAAGCAGGCCAGTCCGCATACCGTGGACGGCTATTCCCGCGACATCGCGCAGTTTGCCGGGCTGATGGATATTGATCTTGAGAGCTTTGAAGATTGGAATTCGCTTGACCGCGACGATGCGAAAACCTATCTGTATCGTCTTCATGGCCTGTCGCCTTCGCCGGCCACCGTCCGGCGCAAACTGGCGAGTCTGCGCGGCCTGTATCGATTTTTTCAGCGCGAGGGGGCGGCGTCCGGCAATCCGTTTGTCATGCTGGCTTCTCCGAAACGCGCACTGCCGCTGCCCAAGGTCATGGCGGTGGACGCGGTGGGGCGCCTGATCGCCGCGATTCCGGCTTACTATGCCAGGATGACCGCCGAAAAACTGATCGAAAACCGGATGCTGGCCGACTTTGCCGCATTGCGCGACACCGCGTTGACCGAAGTGATTTACTCCGGCGGTCTGCGCATCAGCGAGGCGGTGAATCTGAATTTCGGCGACATGGACATGCTCGGCGCCACCATGCTGATTCGCGGCAAAGGCAAAAAGGAGCGGATCGCCGCGATCGGCCGCCCGGCGCTGCGTGCGCTGCGCGCCTATTTGAAGGTTCGCGGACGCGGCACCGGCGCCGCTCCGGTGTTCACCAATATTCACGGCGAACGGTTTACGGCGCGCACTTATCAGCGGAATTTGAAGAACTATCTGGCCTTTGCCAATTTGCCGATCGACTTTTCGCCGCACAAACTGCGGCACAGTTTCGCCACCCATCTGCTTGACGCCGGCGCCGATCTGCGCAGCGTGCAGGAGATGCTCGGACACGAAAATCTTTCGACCACCCAGATTTACACCCATGTCAGCGTCCGGAGGTTGAAAGAGGTGTATGACAACACCCATCCGCACGCCAAGCGGCGCAAGGGATGAGTCGGCGCGGCGACATCGAAAATTTCCGGGCGGGGCTGCCTCTTTTGCGGCGGCGCCGTGGTGGGATCGCACGGCGGCGCCGGAACCGTGGAGCGGCTGGTCGCCGCGGTTAAAATCAATATTTTTTGCTCAACCTTTTCCGACGGTCAGGACAATTGCGCAAAAACCTTTTTAAATTCATCAAATGTCGCGGCCCGGAAATACGGGTTGCCGAATTTCTCCGCGCCGACGGTGGAGCAGGGGGCGTGTCCGTAGTCGTGTCCGGGCCATATTCTGGTGGCGTCCGGCAGCTTTTTCAGCCGTTTCAGCGAATTGAAGGTCTGTTCCGCTTTTCCGAAGCCGACGTAATCGACAAACAGCACGTCGCCGGTAAATAGTTCACCGCCGGCCAGATAACAGACCGAATCGCGGCTGTGTCCGGGCGTGAATATCGCTTTGATCGCCGCTCCTTCATCGCCAAGCGGAATTTTTTCGCCGTCGGTCAGCTCTGCAAAGCCGAGCACCGGAACGCCGGGAAAACGGTCGATATTCCCGGTATGGTCGGGGTGGCGGTGGGTAAGCAGAATAAAGTCGGGCGTCACGCCGTCGAGGGCGGACTCGAGTTTCGTCCAGTCGCCGGTCGGGTCCACCAGCGCGGCGTGACCGTTACCGGCGAGCAGGTACGAAAAATTGTGGTCGAATCCGCCCACCGCGATCTGTTTGACTTCAAATTTTATTTTTTCCGCCATTCGATCATCCTCTGACAGGCCACATAAAATGCCGGAATCATGAAGGTGCCAAGCAGCACCGCCAGCAGCATGCCGCCGACCACCACCATGCCCAGCGCCCGCCGGCTGGCGGCTCCGGCTCCGGTCGCGGTCAGCAGCGGCAGGGTCCCGAGCACAAAACTGACCGCCGTCATCAGCACCGCCCGGAAGCGCAGACGGGCGGCAAATTCCGCCGCTTCGACAATGCTTTTGCCCTCCTCGTGCTGAACTTTTGCGAACTCCACAATCAGAATCGCGGTCTTGCAGGCGATGCCGAACAGCAGGACAAAACCGACCTGTGAGTAGATGTTGTTGTCGCCGTTCATCATATAAAGGAACAGCAGCGCTCCGCCCAGCGCCACCGGCACCGAGAGCAGAACCGCAAACGGGATCATCCAGCTTTCGTACTGCGCCACCAGAAACAGATAGATGAACAGCAGCGCCAGACCGAATACCATGCCGATTTGTCCGGACGCCTCGCGCTCCTGATAAGACATGTCGGTCCAGTCATACTTGAATCCGGCGGGCAGAACGCTTTTCGCCACCTCCTCCATCGCCGCCATCGCCTGCCCGGAACTGTACCCCGGCGCCGGCGATCCGAACACCGTGGCCGAACTGTACAGGTTGTAGCGGTTCAGATACTGGGGGCCGAACACGGTGCGCGGAGTGAGCAGGGTGCTCAGCGGAACCATTTCGCCGTCGGCGTTGCGGACGTGGATGCGTGAGAGGTCGCTGATTTCGCCGCGCATGGTGGCGTCGGCCTGAATCTCCACCTTGTAAAC
>JAEWSS010000032.1 GCA_023459755.1 Verrucomicrobiota bacterium
CGGATTCGTGTTTTGCGGCAAATCCGAATACGTTCCCGATAATGTCCCAATATTCCGGACGCCAGTTGTACAGCAGATCTCCGCCGCGGTCGTCGGTGCAAAGCTTTTCGCCGCCGAAGCTCCAAAAGGCGTTGGCGTCACGATACTGGGCGCAGTAGAGCAGCGTCCATATCTGGATGCCGTCCGCCCAGACCACGCCGTTGAGCAGAGACCGTTCAAACGTGCGCGGCAGACGGCAGGAATACCCGGCGCCCGGCCACATCACGGCGCGCCCGCAGGCGGAGTTCTTCAGCAGCTGCATTGAGACCGCCTCGCGAATCGAACCGTTGTCATAGAGGTCGGTGCCGATCAGCGGCAGTGCGCCGCCCATCGCCACATAGCTTCCGGCGGAAGGCTCGCCGGCCATCATGTCCATCACCACGATCGACGCGAGTTTGCCGTCGGCCGCCGCCGCGTCGTAAAGTTTGCGGTAGTGGTCGGCCATGACCTTGGTCTTGAAATACTGATACTCCATGTAGGCAACCCGTTCGCGGTCGGTGGAGGGAACCCCGTCGAACGGCACATCCGGCAGTTCGCCGCAGACCGGACGGCGGCTTGCGGCGTATTCGCGCCAAAGCTTCATCAATTCCGGATTGTCAACGAGTTTGCCGTATTCGGCCTGATCGCGGATGATCGGCTCGTCAATCTGAACGCCGGCGCAGTTGGCCATCCGGTAATACGGTGCGGCGGCGGCGCGGTAGTCCGCGGTCATTTTTTCAGACCGCCCGAAGTAGGAGGTGGAGACGATGTCGCCGTGTTCAAAAGCGTCGCTGACGCACCAGAACGTAAACGGCATACGGGTTATGCGGTCATATTCGGCGAACTGCTCCTGAACCGCCGGTTCGCCGTCGAAACGGGATACATACAGACTGACCAGATTGGCGTTGACGGACATCAGGGACTTGGCCAGATGTTCATAGTCGTAATTGTAGCCGGGATACTTGAATTTGCCCTTGCCGAACTCGGTGTCGGTCACGTCGATTGCGCGGATGAACACATCGGGATCAAGCGGACTCTTAACGCCTGCCGGCGTCCGCCACTCCAGACCGTCCACAATCGGCCCGACGGCGGCCAGAAACTCGGCCTGCCGCTGTACGGCGGCGGTGCTGAACGCCTCAATATCGCGCCGGAACGCCTCAAGTTTTTCGGTCAGTTCAGGGTTGCGGTCGCTGTGGTCGCCGCGCACCAGAAATTTTTCCGGAACTTTCAGCGTCATGGTTCCGACGCCAACCTTCGGGAACGGATTTTCCCCCTCAAACACCACATTGCCGAATACGGAAATGCGAATTGGCGTCGGGCGGCCGCCCTTGTCGCAGTCCATGCCGCGCACGGTCAAAACGGCGTCGCCGGGCGGCAGCGGGTCGGGCAGTTCAAAATCGCTGGCGCCGGCAAAACTGGCCGACTGGCGGCCGTAGACAAAAATACTCTCCGACGCGTCCCGCCCGTTGTTGTACATCGGATGGTAGACGCAGTGAGAAAAACTTTTCAGCGGGATTTCGATGCTGGTTCCGTCCGCCCAGCTGAACGTAAAGCCGCAGAACCCGGCCCAGTCATAGTACGATCCCGGCGCGTCCTTCATATCCTCGGCCATGATCGTATATCCGGACACCGGATATTCGAACTGCAGTTCGGAGCGCAGCGCGGCGCGGAGTTTGTCGAGTTTCTTAAATCCGGCGTTCAGTTCGGCCTGAAGTCGTTCGCCCTCTTCGATAAGGTCGTCAGGAACCTCGCGGTTCTGGCGTTTGGCTTCGCAAAGGTCCCAGTACGCCAGATCGAGCCGACTCCCCGCCGCGTAATGCGCCAGGTCAAGCGCGTGACCGGCCTCGCCGTAACGATAAACATTAGCCTTGTATGAAACATCCGCCGCGGTATCAACCGCAGCGACTCCGCAGCCGACGCACATCATTGCCGCCGTCAGAAAAGCCGGAACGCGCACCATTAGCATACTCCATTTTATTCAAGTTTTCGATTTACCTCTTCCCGGAATCGGCTCAACCAATCGGCCGATCTCGGATAATTTACCATCGAAGGCTTGAATCCGCAACTGCTTTCAATGAAATCCATGACTTTTTTCCGCCCGATCTTCGCTTCGAGCATGGTCAACGCGGTGTGATCCTGAATCGCCTCAAGAAAAACCTCGTGGCGGATGGAGTCTTCGGGGCCGTCCGCTCCGGGATAGACCTTGAATGGATCGCCGGGCTGGAATCCACCGCCGGACGTGGTGTCAAAATAAGGGTCGATGACCCGTTTTGAAAACTGCGAGTACCAGAAATTGTAGCCCCAGTGCAGAAATCCGGTGATACCGTAGAAATACATCAGCACACCGATAATCCGGTTGCGCGCCGAAGGCATGGTAATGAATTGATTCGGAACCTTTTCCCATTCGCTGCAGCAGTAATAGGTCCAGCGTTCGGGGACGCTGCGGTCGGCAAACCGGTCAACCGCGGCGTTGGAGGGAACCGGAATGTCCACCAGTTTGTCATCAAAAAATTCCGGATCGCTGAGCGCGTCGAAAAATTTTCCGCCGGGCAGCAGGCGGTGCAGCAGTTCCGACACCGCGCCGTAGTGCGCCTTATGACGTACGCCCGGTTCGTCGGAAACGTGAAAATAAACTTTTCCGGACAATCGCTCCGCCGCCAGAAATTTTTCCAGTTCAGGCAGAAACGCGGTAAGAAACGCCCGGTATTCCGCGCCGAGCGCCGCGGTGTGCCAGCCGAACTTCCGCTCCTCAACGCCGTTCGCGTTTACTACCACGATTTTCGGACATTTTTCCGCGCCCCACTGGGTGAAAAAATGCGACATCTCAAACTGTTCGATACCGCATTGAAGCGCCAGATCAATCCAACGCTTCAGCATGGAAAAGTCGAAAACATACCCGCCGTCGCCGGTCATTTTTATTTTCACCAGTTGCGTGGTCGGTCGTTCTCCGCCGACCGCGGTGTCCAGCGGAGGCGTGAACAGCGGTGTGTAAAGCAGCCGGATGCCGTGCGCCGCCATGTTGCGGAAGTATTTTTCCAACAGCGTCCAGTGCGCTTCCGACCACGGATCAACTTTATGAAGCACATAAACGCAGTCGGCATAAAACCACTCGGTACAGCGCATGGAGAGCGGGGCGAGCCGGACGCGGCCGACCGTCAGCAAAAACGCCGGAGACACGCATTCGCGGGTTTCGGAGGCATCGTCCCAGCATTCGGCCTTAAGCCGCAGAGCGATCGGATAAGTCCCCGGCTGCTGACCGCCGGGAATCCGCACCGTCACCCACGCCGAATACCAGATGCCGGGGTTGGTGCGGAAGTCGCCGGGTTCGCACAGCCGGTCGGGAAAAAGACCCGGAAGCGTGGACAACATATTGTCATCCACCGCAAAGCTGATGAACTCAACCGGCACCGACCGCACAAATCGAACCTGACAGAATTCCGCAATCGGCGAATCCAGACTGAAAGACAGCCCGTCAATCCGGCGATCGGCGCGAAAAGCGACCTGAAAGGAAAAAACTTCACCGCACAATCCGCTTCCGGACTCCGCCGCGCCGTCCACCGGCAATTCCGTACCGGGGAATATCTTCGCCAGCGAGCCGAACAACTTGAAATCAATCTTCATCGAGCGTTCTCCAATATTGTTTTTTGCATTGTCATACAGTTAAGTTAACGCGAAAAAACAACATTTCAAACGATTCATAAAAAAATATGTAATAATCCTGACGGGCTGAAATATTGTAAAAATACAGCAGACGAAAAAAACGGCAAAATAAATACCGCAGGAGGCGGAGGCCGGACAGTACAAGAGATG
>JAEWSS010000033.1 GCA_023459755.1 Verrucomicrobiota bacterium
AACGTCTGAAGCCGGAAGCAATCTGGGTGGAGGACGATTGGCGGCTTCATAACCATGAACCGTCGATGAATTACGGCGGATGCTTTTGCCGGCTTCACCTGAAAAGATTTGCCGAACTCGCAAAAATTCCATCGGTCACGCGTGAAGAACTGATGAAGAAAATATTGGCGCCCGGCGCTCCGCATCCATGGCGGAAAATATGGCTTCAGGTTTGCCGCGAGTCGCTGCTGGAGCCGGCCCGCAGACTGCGCGCCGCGGTTCCGGCCGGGGTGAAGCTGGGGCTGATGAGTTCGTCGCCGGACGTTCACGCCTCCGAGGGACGGGATTGGAAACTGCTGCAAAAAGCGTTTGCGCCGTCCGGAGATTTTCTGTGCCGTCCGCATCTGCCGCCGTACACCGAGGGGAGGGCGCTTCAAACCCTGCCTTCGATAACCCGGCTGACTGTCGCCAATTACGACCGGCCGCTGACGGTCTATCCGGAACTGGAAAATTCGCCGCGCTGCGGACGATACAGCAAAAGCGCCGCATACTCCGCCTGGGAGATCCTGACCAGCGTTTGCTACGGGGCGTCCGGTATTACCATCAATCATTATGACATGATGGGCAACGGCATTGCGCTTGACCCCGGATTCGGGAAAATGCTGCGGGGGATCAAGTCCAGGCTGAATCTGGTGGAAGCGTTGAAAATAGATGATCGCAATTCCGTCGGCGTGGATATTTTGTTCCGCCCGGATTTTTCCGGGAAGGTGCATACCGGTTCCGGTCGTTCGCTGGCCGAACTGTGCGGCAACACATTCCAAATGGGCGATATGTTGACCACGTTGGGCTTTTCAATCCGCTTTGTCACCGAACCGACCGCCGGACGCCTGACGGCGCTGTGCGGCCAAACCGCCCGGGCGTTGTCCGACGCCGAACTGCGCGAACTTTTTGCTTCGCCGTGTCTGATCGACGCCGAGACCGCGGCAGTCATGGTCGAACGCTCGCTTGGCGATTTGATCGGAGTTTCCGACTGCCGGTGGATTTCCCTTGCCGAGTCCGGTTTCGCGTATGAAGAAACGAATACCGCCATGCCGCGGCGCATGTGCGCTCAGCGCTGTGCCGACAATATATTGCAGATGACGCCGTTGTCCGGTGCAGAATCGGCCTCATTTATCCGGCGGTTTGACGGCGCCGTTCTTGCTCCGGGTATGGTGCTGTTTCAAAACAAACTTGGCGGGAAATGTGCGACAATGGCCTATCCGGTCGGTTATTCGCAATTTTTCATGGCATTTTTTTCGGTTTTCAGGCGCGATTTCATGCTGAACATTCTTGAGCGGCTGTCACCGGACGGTTTTGCCTGTGCGCTCGGAGACCCTTTGCTTGCGTTTTTGGTCAGAAGCGGCGACGGGTGGTTTGCCGGCGTGGTCAATCCCTGTCTTGACGCGGCGGAGCGGATTTCCCTGCGTCTGCCGTCCGGTGTGACCGGAAAAGTCAGGCGCGCCGGAGCCGACGGTCAGTGGCATGACGGCGAAGGCTTTGCATTTTCCGCCGGCCGGCTTGACTTTTCCAACGGCATTAAACCGCTTGACGCGGAGTTTCTGTATATTTCAGAATGACTTCCGGAATCGGGACGACGGCGTTGGGCTGCCGGAAGAAAACGAAAAAAATGCCGCGCATTGACGCTCCGTTTTGCGGAGAGCTTCCGCGCGGCTGATTTCTGATTGTTTTTTCCGTCGGCGATCAGTTTTTTGCGCCGATGGCGAACAGATATTTCAGCGCCAGTTCGCGCAGCATTTGCGCGTCGTTGACCATTGCATCCTGTTTCGGCAGTTGTTCTCGAACGGTTCCGGCAATGGTCCCGGCATCGGCGGCAATCCGGCGCAGCAGCGCTTTTCTCAGCCCGACGGCCCCTTCATCGCCGTCCAATTCCAGCATATTGTAAATGCGCGACAGCATCTTGCCGTAAAGCGCCGCGGTGTACAGCGCCGTTTCAACCGGCAGCTCAAGCACACTTATTGCGTTCCATTCGCGCATTGCGCGTTCGGAGCGGGCGAAGAGTTCAAATCCGAACCGCGACCGGAGGTCGGCGGCGATTTCTTCTTCGCTCATGGCGTTATTGTCGTCGCCGTCATCCTCCCAGCGTCCCGGCGCCGGCCATTGCCAGTTGCCGCCGTGTGCGGGAGCGAGTTCTTTTTGAGACTGCAGTTTGCGATAAATGGCTTCGTCCTCGCCAGGCATATCCAAATAACGCGGCAGGGCTTTGAAGTACCCGTCGATCCGCAGTTCGTCGCGTTTTATCTCGCGTTCCCAGTCATATTCATTCCATTCGTGAGACATTGCGCAGAATGGCTACCTCAGTTTTCCGGCCGCATGGCTTCGATGGTCTGTCTTGCCTCGTCGGTCGGCGCGTCGCCCCACAGCTTTTCCAGCTGATAGCGGTCACGGATCTCCGGGGTCATGATGTGCACCAGAACGGTGCCGAAGTCGATCAGCACCCAGCCGGACGATGCCTCGCCTTCGACCGAGAGCGGTCTGGCCTGAAGCCTTTCGCGTACGCCGCGTTCCACATGGCTTTGAATTGCGGCCAGCTGCGTGGTCGAATTGGCCGAACAGATCACAAAATAGTCGGCGATAAACGTGATCGCGCCAACCTCCATGATCACAATATTTTCCGCTTTGCGTTCATCGGCCAGCAGTTTGCAGGTTTCCGCCAGCAGCAGACGTTTGCTTTCGAGTGATTCAGTCAATTTTATCTCCTTTTTTCCGGTACAACCCGGACTTCATTATATAGTCAAAGACTTCCGTATTAATACTATTGCCCACATTTTGTCCTTTTTCCAGACCGGTTCTGATATTTGTTGAAGAAATATCGAACAACGGTGCGGCGGCGAGCAGACCGGCGCGCAGTTTTTCGGTTTCCGGCCGACTCCAGTGCCGGTTCAGTTCGTCAACTCCGGTCGCCTCTCCGGCGCGGGGGTATGAAACCACCCGATATTTTGCCAACAGCTCCTTCGCCCGGTGCCACTCGTGAAAAGTTGCGAGCATGTCGCCGCCGATCAGGAGCAGAAATTCGCGCTCCGGATATTTTTTCTCCAGTTTATCCAGAACGTCGATGGTATACGACGGGTCAAGTTTGAACTCCTCCTCGTCGGCGCAGACGCGGATGCCGCGTTTGCCATTGCACGCCAGTGCCGTCATTTTCAGCCGGTCGCCGAACGGCGACAGCACCCGGTGTTTGTGCGGCGGAACCCACGCCGGCGCCAGCCACACTTCGTCCGCCATGCCGGAAGCGACAACGGCCTCCGCCAGCGCAATATGTCCGGCGTGCGGCGGATCGAAACTGCCGCCGAAATAGGCGGTGCGGAGTTTTAGATCAGCCATGATGTTTCTCCATCGTCATCGTCGTCGATTGCTTCGTTTCCGGCCGAGCCGTTGTTTTCGCCGTCATTTTCCGGACCGTCCGCCAGCAGATCAAGCTGAACGGAGAGTTCGGCGATTTCGTTGCGCCAGAATTCCGGGGTTCCCCATCCCGGATACACACGGTCGAACATAAAGTCGTTCTTCTGTTTTGCACACCAGTCCAGATAATAGAACATCCGCATGGCGCGCAGGGTTTCCAGCAGTTCCGGCGCGGCGGCGTCAAGTTCGCGCAGTTCGCGGTAGCCGGCGGTCAACTGCTCGAGTTCGGCTTCGCACTTGAAAGCGTTGTCCGGCAGCAGCATCCAGAGATCCTGCGCCGCCGGAGCCACGGCCATGTCATCGAAGTCGATCAGCATCAGTCCATCGTCCGGACGGTCGATGATATTTCCTGAATGCAGGTCGCCGTGAACCGCCAGAAGTTCGACGTTGTCAACTTCCGGCGCTGCCAGATCAATCAGCTCCAGCGCGATATTTTCCAAATCTTTTTTTACCCGGTCCGGTATGAACGGCATTCCCAGAAGGTCATTCAATGCGGCGCGGGTGGACCGCTCCGGTGTCAGTACCGGCCGGTTGCCCACTCTCGGCAGTTTTTCGCCGGCCAGATGCAGTCTGGCGACCAAACGACCGAGACGACGCCAACTTTCCGGCGTTTCCGGTTCAAACCGTCGTCCCGCTTTTTTCGGATACAGGGCAAACCCGATACCTTCGGCGCATTCGCCGAGAGTGCCGCCGGTTTTCAATTTTAGCGGCGCCGCAATCGGCAGATCGTCGGCTACGCAGGCCGCCATGAAGTCGTGTTCCTCGCCCAGCGCGGCCATGCTCCAGCGTCCGGGACGGTAGAACTTGGCCACCACCGGGGTCCCATCGGTCTTGCGAAGCTCGTAGACGCGGTTGATATAGCTCGGAAACGGAATCGTCACCGGCATAAACCGACAGCCCAGCGCGGTTTCAGCCGCCGCAATCACCGCTTCCGGCGACAGGACGGAAAAACCGTCCGGCATTACCGCCGATTGCGCGACCCGGCGCTTCATCCGGCCGACTCCGGGAAAAGCGGAATGCCCGCGTAACTCGAATGCATAAAACAAAACAGCGGAACCGTGGTTTCCCGGGCTCCGCTGTTTCTCGCCTTGTTCACTTAGTCGATCGGCTTGGTTTTGGGAAGACCGAAAAACTTTTCATCGGCGATGCGCTTATCGGCGCGGAGCATGTCGATACGTTCATAACGCTTCATGACGTTGCGCTTCTTGCGGATTTTGCCGCCGACCCGCAGACTCGGATGCTGTGACATTTTAATACCTCGCTATGTTAATTATGTTTTGTTCACAAATCATATTGGTTCCTTTAATATTACTCAATTTTCGTAATATTCAAGATTTTGTTGTGAAAAAAACGGTTTTTTCTGGCAAAATCGCAAAAATGGATTCCATTAATATACATTATGAAAAAGATTAATATATTTTTGTTATTTGCGGCGTCGATTGCGCTTTCCGGCGCGGAGATCACGGTGCTGCACACCACCGATACTCACGGCGAACTGACCGCCGACCCGGAGACGGTTGCGGTGTTTGCCGCCAATACGGTTCCCGACCGGACGCTGACCGTGGACTGCGGAGACCTGATACAGGGCGGTTACGAGACGTTTCAGGATCGCGGCGCGGCGGCCGTGGGCGCGTTGAACAAACTCGGCTTCAATGTTTGGGTGGCCGGCAATCACGATCTGGACTTCGGGCTGGAGACATATCGGAAACGGGTCGGCGAATTTAACGGAACGGTGCTGGCCGGGAACTGGAAACTGGACGGCGAATCGTCCGTCGCCTGGCGGATGTTCGAGTTGGACGGCGTGAAAGTCGCGGTTATCGGCATGGGGCGCGAGGATCAGAACGTGCGCTCGTACCATCCCGGCTTCAATGTGGAGTGCGAAGACGAGGCGGCCGCGCTGGCCAGGATTGTTCCGGAGGTCAAAGCCGCCGGTGCCAATGTGATAATTCTGGCGCGTCACGCGGGGAACTACGACCGGACGGGCGGACTGTGGGAGATTGCCTCCAAGTTCCCGGACATCGATCTGGTGTTGGGCGGTCATACGCATCAGGACGAACCCGGCGAAGCGTCCGCCAAAGTGTTTTTTGCTCAGGCCGGTAGTCATGCGGCGCGGCTGGGGGTGGTGAAGATCGAAGTTGACGATGCAACCGGACGGGTTGTGCAGATATCCGGGCGACTGGTCGGGCTGCCGGGCAAAGCGCCGGAGCCGGACGATTCAAAACTTGTGGTTGAACTGCCGACCCGCCTGATTACTCCGACCCGGCGCAGCACAACCAATCTGTTGTGCTGGACGGCGGCGTCTGCGATGCTCGAACTCACCGGCGCCGATGCTGCTTTTTACGGCGGGCGCGCCGGCGGGTTGGACTATCCGGCGCGGGTGACCGAGCGTGTGTTATTCAGTATGTTTCCATATAGTGATGAAGTTGGCGTGGCGGAGTTTTCCATGGCCGAATTGACGGCGCTGCTTCAGGAGCAGTTGGATGAATTCGGGGCTTCTCCTTATTCGCTCAGCGTGGCCGGACTGCGGGTGATGACCGACGGCGACCGGAAAATAACGCAGATATTTCCGATAAAAGACCGTTATTCAGTGGCGCTGACGAGTTTTTCAGCGATTGGGGCCAATGGTAAGTTTTCGCCGGTCAAGGGGTTCCGTTCGTCCGGGGTGTTGTTGCGCGATGTGGTTGGTCGATATTTGGCCTCCGGCAAATTCAGTCCGGCGGATGGCTGGCTTGAATTGAAAAAGCAAAAAAATGCAAAAAAGTAGTTTTTTGAACTTGCTGAAATGAAAAAACGGGCTATGTTAATAGCAACGACGCATCATTGGTGCGGAGAGGTGGCTGAGTGGTCGAAAGCAACGGTTTGCTAAACCGTCGTAGGGGTAACTCTACCGCGAGTTCAAATCTCGCCCTCTCCGCCATTTTTGTATATATCTTTTAAGACAAGGATGTTACAATGGCAATGGACACAACACCTGATACAAAATTGATACAGGATGGTGTTATTGTGTCCAAGCGTAATGAAAAGTATCTCAAACGTGATTCTTCGGGTATTTGGCAATTGAATTTTCGAGTTCCAGCCCGCTTCGGCGGTAAACTGATACGCCAGAGCCTTTTCACAGAAGACTTTGATGTCGCTTCATCGATTCGCGACCGTTTCGTTGTTCCTATACTTGCACTAAGCTCAGGAATTGCTGCGCTTGAAGAGATCGGAAAGTCAATTATATCTGCAGAAGGCGCCGCAATTGATCACCTCTCCCAACTCAAGAATATAATCAATGCTTCTGATGGAATTTCGCTTTCAGATGCCTATGAAAAATATCTCATCTGGATGGCTAAGTCCAGTGGCTATCGTCCGGGTACGCAAAAGAAATACGTGGTTGCGAGTATCGGATGAAAAGATATTTTCGAGATCGGCGACGGGATAGCGCCACGCCTTGTCGACCATTCTGCGCCGGAGCTGCCGCGCTCGAACAAGGTTTGCCACCATTTTTCTCCCGATTCCATAGAGTTCCCTCACTTCAGGAAAAGTGAGATATTTTTTTTGGGCGACGGGTGTTTCCCACATGGACATTACGCACCCCGCTCATATAGGTCAGTGTTTGCAATATCGCGGATCTGGCATCCAGGCTCATCGAGCTGTCTCTGATGCGGTTTGATAGCGAATTTATAAAAAAAATTGAAAAAAATATTTTTGAGGGATAGATTAATCGTTACAAGGAGATGTATCGCATGGGCATATACGATGAAATACTGGCAGAACTCAAAAAAGAATACGCCAACTCCACCTATCAGGAGATGGCCAAAAAATATGGTATATCCTACACACATATGCGCAATCTCATGAATGGAGACCGCGCACTTGACGGGATATCTCTTGAGCTTCTGTTCAAGTTGTTTCCCCGTGCTGCTATATGTCTCCGTGGAGATACGATTGCGGCCTCGATTGGTGGAAATAACGTCCGCAACATTGGGAACAAGGTCATCGGACATATTGATAATTATGTTGCCGCCTGCGACGAAGGTGTTGACCGGGAAGTTCGTCAAAAAATCATCGAAGAAATCATGGCGAGCGAGCTTGACGATTCCGCCAAGGTCGCGGTTTTCAAAATAATCAACAAAAAATAAGGAGTATTTTTTGCCGACGGCCGTAACATCCTTTGCGGTGGAGGGCGGCAAGACCGAAATTTCGCACATCAACAATTTCAACGAAGTGCACAACCATCCGAGAGAGATGCCGCCCATATATGGCTGGCGATGGCTTTTGGTGGTCGGCGCGGTTGCGGTATTTTGCGTGGCGTTCGCGGCGGG
>JAEWSS010000034.1 GCA_023459755.1 Verrucomicrobiota bacterium
GGCGTAAACGACGCCCTGCGGAAAAAACTTAATCTCGACCGCCCGATTTACGAAGGATTTTTCATCTGGCTCGGCGACGCGCTTAAAGGCGACTTCGGCACTTCGGCCACGGTGGAACCCGGCAGACCGGTCACAACGGTTATCATGTCGCGTCTTCCGGTCACGCTCCGCCTAAATCTTCTGGCGATTCTGCTGACCTATCTGCTGGCGGTTCCCACCGGAATACTCGCCGCCGGCAAACCGAATTCGCTGTTCGACCGCACAACGACGGTAACGATGTTCATGCTCTACTCCCTGCCGGTAATCTGGGTGGGGCTGGTTCTGCAATCGACGCTGGCGGCGGGCGGACTGTTTCCGGTGTTTCCGGTTAAAGGAATGCCGCCGGAATGGATTCCGGGTATCGGCTGGTTCCGCACCCTGCTCAATTCGGCGATGTATTACGTTCTGCCGGTGACATGTCTGACCTACGCCGGATTCGCCGGAATCGCCCGCTACACCCGCGGCAGCATGATTGAGGAACTGAGAAGCGACTATATCCGAACCGCGTGCGCCAAGGGTGTCTCCGAGTCGGGCATTCTGTTCCACCACGCTTTCCGCAACAGCGTCATCACCCTGATAACCCTGTTGTCCGGACTGCTGCCCGGGCTGGTGGCCGGAAGCATCATCGTGGAGCAGATATTCGGGATTCCCGGCATGGGCTCGCTGTCGATCACCTCGCTGCTCAGCCGCGACTATCCGCTGCAAATGGCGATCTTTGCCTTTGCCGGAATGCTGACGCTGGCCGGAATACTTTGCTCCGACCTGCTTTACATGCTGGCCGACCCCCGTATTTCGCTTCTTAAGAAACGCTGAACTTCAACCGGATGTCAGCCGCGCCGTTCGATGATTTCGTCCAGCGCCTTTGCCAGCTGGTCGGGGCAGCTGGTGGATTTGCCGCCGCAGCGTACGCCGCGAAAAGTTTCCGCGACCTCTTTCAGCGTCATTCCCCGGACGATCCGTCCGATTCCGAGCAGATTGCCCGGACAGCCGCCGGCAAAATCAACCGATTCAATCCGGTCGCCGTCTACTTTTATACTGATATTGCGACTGCACGTTCCGTGCGTTTTGTAGTTGAATTCCTCTACCATGATATGGCGCATCCTCTGCCGGCGTCGGGTTGATATTTCAGTTTTCCGTTCACCCAGACCGCCGCCACGCCGGAGGCAAGCTCATGTGGTTGTGAAAAATTAGCTTCGGAATAAAAGCGGTCGGGGTCCAGCAGCACCAGATCGGCCGCCATGTCCTCCGCCACACTTCCGCGATTGCTCAAATTGAAAATCCGCGCCGGAAGCGAAGTCACCCGCGCCACCGCCGCCTCAAAACTGAAGTCCTCGTCGGTCAGCATCCGGATGAAGCGCGGCATCGAGCCAAAACCGCGCGGATGACTCACGCCAAGTTCAAACGACTGCGGACGGGCGCTTTCATCGGTTCCGCAGGCGACAAACGGCAGATGCAGTATGCTCCGCAGATTTTCAACACTCATGCCGCAGAAGGCCGCCATCGCGCCCGGAGCGTCGCGCCGCAGCAGTTCGGCAATCAGCGACGAGGCGCTTCTCAGGCAGATATTGGAGATGTCCAGAAACTTCAGCCCGATATAGCGCTTGAACGGCAGATACCCGGTGGACACCAGTCGTATCCGGTGCAGACGCTCATCGCCCTGCGCCTGAAGCGCCGCGGCAACCGTCTGAAAATTGGCGTCATCCTGCAAAAAACTCATCAACGACACATCGTCCATTTTATCGTAGGGGTCCGGCAGCGTCACACTGAGCTGGGTCAGCGACTCAATGTACGGATAACGGTCGGCGGTGATCGTCAATCGACCGTCTTCCCGATCGCGCCGGATCAGTTCAAGCAATTCATCGATCTTATGATGATTGGCGGCGCCGGCCGTCTTAAGGTGACTCAAATGCAGATAACGCTGACCGGATTCGCGGCATAGGCGCACACTCTCCTCGACCGACTCGATCAGTCGATTGCCCTCGCTTCGTAAATGCGTAGTGTAAACCCGCAAAAACGGCGTAAGCACCCTTAACAGCGCGACCAATTCATCGGACGTGGAAAAAACTCCGGGCGTATAAAGCAGTCCGGTTGAAAAACCCACCGCGCCGGACTGAAGCTCGCGCAACAATAAACACTTCATTGCATTAAGTTCAGCCGACGACAGCGCCTCTTTTTCATAACCGGCCACCGCGGCACGCAGTGTATTGTGTCCGCATTGGCTGTAAAGATTAATCGCCGGCGCGCGCCGCAGGAGTTCGCGTCGATAGCCAACGTAGTCCGACCAGGTTATCCGGACATCGTATCCACGCCACAACGCCTCCAGATGATCGCGGTTCAAATCGGTGACCGGAAAAGGCGACAATCCGCAGTTGCCGGCAACTTCGCTGGTAATGCCCTGCGAAATTTTACCGACCGCCTCGGGCGCCGCCAGCAGCGACATGTCCGAATGGCCGTGCGCGTCGATAAATCCCGGCGTCAACATCAGACCGCGCCCGTCGAACACCGGAGCCGACGCCGCCCCGATGCCGCCGCGCCGATAGGAAACCCGCGCAATCGAGCCGTCCACGATCAGCACCTCGCCGCCGCGCGCCGGACTGCCGGTTCCATCAACGATCAATACATTGGTTATCAGCTGTCTCAACTTATTTCCGCGCTCCAAATTGAATATAGAGCACAAATGCGCTCAAAACCAAGGTTTGCGCCAGAATCACCGCCGTGGTCCGCAGGTCACCCCAGATCAGCGCCAGCGCCCCGCATCCGAAGGCGAGCGACAGCAGATGAACACAATTCACCGCCCTCGCCCGACTCATGCCAAGCGCAACGAAACGATGGGAAATGTGGTTGTTGTCGCCGATCCAGAACGGTCGGCCGTGAACGGTGCGAATCACGCACACCGTGGCCGCGTCGATAATTATCACGCCGAGAATCACCAGCGGCGCCGCCACCTGAAACATACTCCCCGATCCGTCACGATTGAAATAGGTGACAAACACACTGGCCAGCGCAGTGAGAAAACCGAGAAAATGCGAACCGGAGTCGCCCAGATAGATCGTCGCCGGACTGCGGTTGAAACACCAGAATCCGCCGGCCACTCCAGCGCAGGCCGCGGTGAAGCCGCCAACAATCAACTGCCCGTTGAACATTGAGATCAACGTGAAAAATATCATCGCAATCGCCACCGCGCCGGACGCCAATCCGTCCATATTGTCAAAAAAATTCACCGCGTTCATGATGAACATAAACCACAGCACCGACACCGCCGTCACCAGCCACGGGTACGGCAAAAACAGACTCGCCCTGGCGCCGCCGAGTTCAACCGCCGCCAGCGCCACCACAAATTGTCCGGCGAACTTAGGCAGTGCCTTCATCGCCCGGACGTCGTCGCACAGCCCGAGCAGTCCGGCGCCGAGCCCCGCCGCCGCCAGCCAGATCATCCGCGATTCACAAAAGCCGAAGTTCAGTCCGCTGCGCAGCGC
>JAEWSS010000035.1 GCA_023459755.1 Verrucomicrobiota bacterium
TGATAGTCCGCCGGCAGACGGTTTCCGCCGCGGATCGCATACCAGATAAAAAAACATTGCAGTCCGCACTCCTCCGCCGAACGGCAGAGCGCGGACTGCGCGGAAATGTCAAGCGAACAGAACGGGATGCCGCCGCTGCCGAAAATCCAGCAGCGCATGACCGAGAGAAGCTGTTTTTTCTCTTCTTCCGTCACATCCTGTTCCTTGACGTTGACCGATCACTCCGCCGGTTCGATCCCGGACATTTTCAGCCTTGATCTGCGGCCGGCGGCGTGCGTTTGTCGTTGATCTTACTTTTTCTCGAACATCTTGCGAATGCGGGCGCCGACGATTTCCGCCGGATGCTTGCCCAGTGCCTCGCGCTTGGCCTTCAGCGTCTTGGCGCCGGAGCGGGCCTCGGTCATCCATTCCTTGGCAAAGCCGCCGTTCTCGATGAACTCCAGCGACTTCTTCATGCGTTCCTTGACCTCGATCGGCAGAATCCGCGGTCCGTTCACATATTCACCCCACTCGGCGGTGTTGGAAATGACCTGGTTCATCTTCTGGATGCCGCCTTCGTAAATGAGGTCAACGATCAGCTTCAGTTCGTGGATGCACTCGAAGTAGGCCATTTCCGGGGGATAACCGGCCTCGATGAGGACTTCAAAACCGTATTTCATCAGGTCAACGCAACCGCCGCAGAGGACGTTCTGTTCACCGAAAAGGTCTTCGTAGGTCTCCTGCTCCATGGTGCACTCGAGCACGCCGGCGCGGGTCAAACCTTCGGCCTTGGCGAT
This sequence comes from Verrucomicrobiota bacterium, assembly GCA_023459755.1. GTDB lineage: Bacteria > Verrucomicrobiota > Lentisphaeria > Victivallales > Victivallaceae > CALXXL01. The sequence continues at coordinate 777 of JAEWSS010000035.1, forward strand.
GGCGAGCGCGGTGGCGCGGGCCTTGCCGGTGTAGTCCTGTTTGACGGCGATCAGTCCGGGCACGCCGAAGCCTTCAACAAAGCGTTTGCGCTCTTCGGTTCCGGGGCTTTTCGGCGCCACCATGATGGCGTCGACAAATTCCGGCGGAACGATTTCCTTGTAGACAAAGTTGAAGCCGTGCGAGCAGCTCAGGGTTTTGCCGGGAGCCAGATAAGGCGCGATTTCGGCCTTGTAGACCGGCCCGTGGTTTTCATCGGGCAGCAGGATGTGGATGATGTCGGCGGCTTTGGAAGCATCGGCAACGGACATGGTCTTGAAGCCGTCTTCGACCGCGGCGTCAAAGCTCTTGCCGGGGCGAACGCCGATAATGACGTTCAATCCGGAGTCGCGCAGGCAAAGCGCCTGTGCCTTGCCCTGACTGCCGTAACCGATGACGGCAATGGTCTTGCCGTTCAAAACGCCGAGATCGGCGTCGCTGTCATGCAGAATTTTCATATCCATTTTGACAATCTCCTTGGGTTAACTGTTCCACTGTGGAAGCAGCATTATTGTAAAATCGTTATTAATATACCCTCTTTGGAATCTATTACAAGGGTGTCGGCGGCGCCGGTTCCGGCAAAAATGTGTTTTTTTACCGGAGACGGCTTGCCATTTTCCGGTTTGAGGTATAATTTAGCAACAAGTTATTATCAAAAACAACACAAGGATGTTTGCAGAGATGAGCGCTAAAGATTTTTCTATCAATGTGAGTCCGGGCAATCTTTCGGTTGGCCAGGTGCCGTCGTCGGGAACGGTCGGTTCGGTTTCCAGCGAGCCGGCGGCGGCCACCACCGGCACGTCGGCCAGCGAAGTTTACGGCAGAATTCCGGAACGTCCGCTGCTGGACGCGGTGGAGGGAATCAAATTCGACTTCAATGACGGCATCCGGGTTGCCATCCCGGCCGGCGGACGGGAATACCGCGTGGCGTTTTCCGATATGGACACCGGTGTTTATCTTTATAATAATGTAATCCAGCCCGGCGGAATCGTCACCAGCGTCAAGAAGTTTTACGTCCGTTTCAAGCTGGAGATCTTTCGCAAGGACGGCGTTGAGCCGATCTTTGTGCACGAGTTCAATCCCGAAGGCAAGGAAGTGATGATCCAGCTGCCGGTGACAACGCTCGGCGACCCGCTCGGCTGGTTCCCTTATGCCGAGAAATTTCGCCAGAAGCATAAATGCCGGGTGATCGCCGTGCTGAACGACCCGATCATTCCGCTGTTCCAGAAAACTTATCCGGACATCAAACTCATCACCAAAAGCGAAACACTCAAGTACCGGCCTTACGCCACCTATTTTCTCGGGCTGTTTTTCCGCGGCAACACCAGCAATCAACCGTCCGACTTCCGCTACGTCGGGCTGCATCGCACCGCCGGCTACATCCTCGGCGTTGACCCGAGCGAAACACCGCCGAAGTTTGACCTTTCCGCGCCTCGGCAGATCAAGGAACCCTATGTCTGCATCGGCGTGCAAAGCTCCAATCAGGCCAAGTACTGGAACAATCCGAACGGCTGGCACGATGTGGTGGCCATGCTCAAAAGCGTCGGCTACCGCGTGATCTGCATCGACCGCGACGAAGTTTACGGCTGGGGCATCAACTATAACCATATGCCGGCCGGAGCCGAAGACTTCACCGGCGCAAAACCGCTGCAGGAACGGGTGGACATCCTCAAGGACTGCGACTTTTTCGTCGGCTTGTCCAGCGGACTGGCCTGGCTGGCCTGGGGCGCCGGAGTGCCGGTGGTGATGATTTCCGGTCTTACCCATCCGCTGAACGAATTCAACACTCCGTACCGCGTCATAAACTATCACACCTGCAACAGCTGCTGGAACGATATGCGCGTTGATTTCGATCATTACGACTTCCTCTGGTGTCCGCGTCACAAAGGCACCGATCGCCATTATGAGTGCACCAAGATGATCTCTCCGTATCAGGTGATGGAAATGATCCGCACCATTCCGGCGTTCAAAAAGCAGGAGGCGCGTTTCCGCCGCGAACAGGAGAAAAAAGAAAAAGCGGAGAAGTCCGCAAAGTAGCGGCGGCGGGAGATGACCGGGCGTTATCGTCGGATCGCGCTGCTGGTGCTGTCGCTGCTGGCTTTGCTGGCGGCGGCGGCGTTGTGGCGCTGTACCCGCCGCGGCGTTGTCGGCGGAGCGGCGGGCGGACTGCGGCAAACCGGATTCGGGCTGATGAGCACGTCGGCCGAGCTGGTTTTTGCCGCGGACGACCGTGCGCCGTTCACCGCGGCGCGCGATGCAATGCTGGAGGTGGAGAAAACCTGCAATGTGTTCGATCCGGCAAGCGAATTATCGCAACTCAACGCTTCGGCGGCGGAGAAGCCGTTTGTCTGTTCTCCAATGCTGTACGGCATACTTTCCGAAGCGCGCGAGGCTTGGAGTTTCTCCGAGGGGCGGTTTGACGTCACTTCCGGTCCGCTGATGCGGCTGTGGGGATTTTACCGGAAGAGCGGCGCGCCGCAACTGCCGGACGACAAAGAACTGGTTGCCGCGTCAACCTTGGTCGGGCTGGAAAAAGTGGTGTTCAACGATGCTGAACGCAGTGTGTATTTCACCGTTCCCGGGATGAGCATCGACCTCGGCGGCATTGCCAAGGGATATGCCGCCGATCTTGCCGCGGCGCGGGCGGCGGCGGCCGGGGCCGGACGCGGTGCGGTAAATTTGGGCGGCAACATCCGACTGCTTGACGGCGGCGCGGCGGAGGAATGGCCGGTGGCGATCCGGGACCCGATGAACCGCGACGCGGTGTGCGAAGAGTTTATTCTGCGTCGCGGCGCGGTCTCGACCAGCGGAAATTACGAGCGTTATGTGGTTATCGACGGCAAACGTTATACTCATATCATGAATCCAGTGACCGCCCGGCCGGTGGACAACGTGCTGGCGGTGACGGTCACGGCGGCCACCGCACAGCGGGCGGACTGGCTTTCAACTTCGTTGTTCATCGGCGGTGAAAAGTTGGCGGAAAAGGCGGCGGCGGTTTATCCGGATGTTCGAATCTGGCTGTTTTTGCCGTCGGCGGACGGGACCGGCTATACGGTGCGCCGTTTTTCCGGAGCTGCCGCCGATAAATAGCCGGAGGACGGTTGAACACCGCTGTCAAGCGAGGAGGCTGTATCGTCTCGGTTAAAGTATTCCCGGGTTGACCGTGGCGCGGTTGGGGCTTAATGCCGCATTTTTTTCTTTTTGAGCGATCGTAACGATGCGCCGGAGCAATTCCAGTGCCGTGCGGATTTTCGGCTCATCATATTCCGATGCTTCCGCCGGTGTGCTTTATTCGCCGGCCTCCAGTTTGGGGGTGACGATTATCGAGATGTCATCGAGAAAATCGCCTCCTTTTTCGATGCGGTTTATGAGTTCGGTTATCGCCAGTTCACCATGCCGTTCCGGACAGAGATCAATCGACGCCGGCCGCGGATAAAGTCCGGCGAGATATTCCGGCATGTAATCGCAGGAAACTATGACCGGCAGCTTGCGTTTATATTGTCTTAAAACGCGGTGCAGCAGCGCGGTGACGCGGTCTTCCGGCGAAAACAAACCGTCACATTCCGGCCATTCGCCGCAGCGGAAAACCTGTTCCAGCCCGGCTGATATCGGGGCGAGCGGACAGCACTCCATTGGTTTCGGAAGCGCCAGTCGTACTCGTCGGCATTTCAAACTGCGGGAGAACAGCTCAAAGGCAAAACCGTCGTTTCTGGCCTGAACGCCGGGATTGGCGGATGGAAAATCGACGCAGGCAAAGCGTTTGCAGGATTTTGCGATCAAGTGGCGGGCCGCCAGCCGTCCGGCCAGTTCATTGCCGCCGAGCGCCCGGATTTCTCCGGTTGAAGTGCGGTGGCTGTTCAGCCATACATGCGGAATGTTGGCGAGAACTCCGGCGAATTCATCGGGTTCGGTGTGACCGGCGATCAGCAGTCCGGAAAGTTCACCGCGCCGGCGGCGAGCGTCAAGTTCCAATGGTTGAATATTGCGGCGCAGCAGGACAAGGCTCCAGCGTCGCGGCAGACGCTCCACCGCAACGGACAGTTTTCTCATCAGCACATTGGTATCTTGGCGGCAGTCCGGCAGGATCATTACGCCGATGGCGGCGGCGGCAATTCTGCCGCGTCCGCGACCGACCGGAGCGTCTTTCAGCCGTTCAAGCACCCGTCTTATCTGTTCGCGCTTTTCCGCCGATACGCCTTTATAACCGTTCAGTACTCTGGACACTGTGGCGGCTGAGACGCCGCTTTCCAGCGCTATTTCTTTAAGAGTGAGTTTCATTCGCCATCCTCCTGATTGAGGAAAATTTAGCTCTAACAATGGATAAAGTCAATGAAATAAATCTGATTTGTATCATAATAATTCAGATAATATTCGGATATAAAAACCGGCGTTGCGTTGAAATAGCCAGACGTCCGGATATTTTGAACCACATAAAGAGATTGACCGGCCGGCAAAAAACTTTGGCGGTTTTTAGTCATCAAATGCGAAGGAGCGCGATTTTTATG
>JAEWSS010000036.1 GCA_023459755.1 Verrucomicrobiota bacterium
CGGAGAGAACTGTGCAAGACGCAGTTCCTCGAGCAACACAAAAAAGTCCAGCAGTCCGGGGTGGTGCGACACGTCGTCCACACTGGCAACCGCGGCGAAAAACCGGTCAACCAACGGCTCGATCGCCTCAAGTTTGTCGGCATCCTTGGCCGGATTGCTGTTAAGCCGGTCCAGTCGAGCCGCCAGTCCGCGCAGATAACGCGGATACCCGTTCAACGCATCGCCGCCGCGCAGAAAACCGGGACGAAACAGAAAATGCAGCTGGCGCTCCGCATCGGACGCACCGGACGGCGACCGCGAACCGAATTTCTCAATTCCAGCGGTCAATTTGTCGAACCATTCGGCGTAAAACTCCAGCTCCGCCGCCAAATTATCGGCGGTTTCGCCCAGCGCCATTTTCGCCTTTTCCGTCGCCCGAAGAAAATCTTCATCCGACCGGATACTCCACAAATCGCCGCCGAGCGCCCGCTCCATCAGCACGGTCTTGAAATCATCCTTATACAGCCGCTCGACGTCGCGGTAAAACAAGCCGAGCCGCTGTGAATTTGAATAGCGCTGCTGTTTGACCACAAAGTTAACCTGATCCGAATTGTGCAGATAAAACAATGCCGCCACACCGGACCGATGGTGCATCTTCGCTTCATCAAACCGCAGATAAAGTTGACGCCCGACCAACCCGGACGCCTCCACGCACAAAGCCGGATACGCCAACACCTCCGCATTGCCGGGCAGCGGCATATTTTCCGGCAGTGCGCCGCCGTCCGGCCAGCGGTCACCGCCGGACCGGGCGAAACTTCGCGCCAGCCGCCCGGAAACCCGACTGCCGTTGATCACCGCGTCCGGCAGTTCCGTCCGGTATTCGACAACTGCTCCTTTGCGGTCGGTCACGCCGATCTTCAAACTCAGCCAGGCCGGAAGCTCCATGCCGCCGAACTCGGAAGCCGCAAAATTTTCTCCGAACCGGGCGCTCAGGAAATCTGCCAGCGTCTCCGCCAGCGGCAGTTCCACCGGAATTTTTCCGGCCTTGAATTCCGCCATGAACGCCGCCACCGTTTCCGGCGCCGGATTCACAATCAAACGCCGCGACTTCGGAAGTTTTCGCAGCATCATTTCAACTTTTTCACTCAAATAGCCGGGAACCGCGTAGTCCACCACCGACGACGGCAGCAGATTCAGCTCGTTTTTCGGCACCAGCAGCACCGCGCCGTCGGCCGGACTTTCCGGGTCGAACGTATAATCGACGGCAAACTTTTCGCCGGAAACCGTCAACTCGTCCGGATAATCGTCAAAGTCCACCGGCGTGTACTGATACATCATCGATATTTCACGGTCGAGCGGAAAAATCGCCGTTTTCTTCAATATTTTTTCCAGCGACTCCACCGACACCGCCTCCACCGGCAGTCGCAGCAGCAACTCTTCATAAATTGCCTCGGTGTCCAGAACCGTCCCCGGACGACGCAGTTTTTCCTCCATTTTCCGCAGTGCGTCCATCTCGCGCAAATGCGCCCTGATCTGCGGATCGCGCGACTTGGCCAACCCTTCGCACAAGGCTTCCCGAATAAAAATCTTCCGCGCCTCCGCCGGACGCACCGCACCGTAATGAACCCTCCGTCCGGAGTTGATCAGCAGTCCGCCGGAAACCAGCCGCTCCCGCGCATAGACAAAACCCGACTCCGGAGAAAATGCCGCCTGGTCATAGGTGGCCGTGCATAAATGCGGCGCCGCCGTTTCCACAAATTCCGGCCGGATCACCGCATTCATCCGCGCAAACACCCGGGTGGTCTCCACCAGCGCCAGCGTCATCACCCACGGCGGACACTTCTTCTGCTTCGCCAGCGAAGAACCGGGAAACAGCAGAAAACGCCGGTCGCCGGTGCCGTGATAATTGCCGCGCTCCGAGTCATAACAGCCTATGTTGCGCGGCACGCCGGACAACAGTGAAATATGGAGCAGATCGGCGGAAAAATCCTTGAGTTCGGCCGGAAAAGCGTCCGGCATCTTCCAGTGCTCGTCGCGCATTGTCGTCCACAGGTCGTTGACCAGATTCTGCCACTCGACCACCCGGTTGCCGTTCAGAAAATTCTTGCGCGCCAGCCTTCTAAGTCCGGTTCGTGACGACGAGTTGGCATTCAGAAAATTCCACAGATTTATCACCGTGATAAAGTCGGAATCAACATTTCGCCACTGCGCATGCGCCTGATCCGCCGCCTGCCGCTTCTCCTGCGGCCGCTCGCGCGGGTCTTGAATCGAGAGAAACGCGGCGACGACAACCGCCGCCGCCAACACGCCGCGACCGGCCGCGTCGGCCAGCATTTTGCCCAGATGCGGGTCCAGCGGCAGTGCCGCCAACTTCCAGCCGAGTTCGGTAATCCGGCCATTGTCGTCGGTCGCGCCGATGTCATTCAAAGTCCGCCGTCCGTCGCGCACCAGATTGGCGGGCGGCGGATCGACAAAGTCGAATTTTTCAATTTTCCCCAGCCTCAGCATCGCCATTTGCAGAATCACTCCGGACAGGCCGGTTCGCTTGATTTCCGGATCGGTGAACTCCGGAGCCTTGTCCAGCGTCTCCTGATCGTAGAGGTATACGCAGACGCCGTCCGCAATACGCCCGCACCGGCCGCGACGCTGACGGGCGCTGGATTGTGATATTTGTTCAATCTGCAGCTCCTGAATGCCGGTGCGCGCATTGTAGCGGCTGATTCGCGCCAAACCGGAATCGATCACATAATGAATGCGCGGAATCGTCACCGAGGTCTCGGCCACATTGGTGGCCAGAATGATCCGGCGGGCGCGGCCGGGAGAAAATATCCGCTGCTGTTCGCCCATGCTCAACCGGGCGAACAAAGGCAGAATTTCGGTGTTGCGGTAATTGCGGCCGGAGAGCATGTCGCAGGCGTCGCGGATCTCGCGTTCGCCGGGCAGGAAAACCAGAATGTCGCCGGAATTGTCAAGCTCATCCAGAAACTCCACCGCCCGCGCAACGTGGCTTGACAAATCCTCGTCATCCTCCGGCGGCATGAACATGTCCTCCACCGGATAGGCGCGCCCCTCGACCGTCACCACCGGCGCCCCGTCAAAAAACTCGGAAAAACGCCCGGTGTCCAGCGTGGCCGACGAAATGATCAGCTTGAGGTCGCGACGGCGACGC
>JAEWSS010000037.1 GCA_023459755.1 Verrucomicrobiota bacterium
ACATAGGGCAGTTCGCCGATGATCGCGGCCGCGGCCGCCGCTTCATCCGGGTTGCCGTCACTCTTAAAAAACACCCGGACGCGGTCGCGTCCCGGAAGCAAAGTCATCATCACCACATCGCCGAAAGCCTCGCGCAGCAGTTTTTCGTCGGCCTGGGTGCGCACCGGAAGCTCAAGCGGAACCGACCAGCTTTTCCATGCCGCCAGCGACAGCGCCGCCATCCACAGCGCCATGAACACCATGACCGCCGGTTTTAACCGCCGCAGTTCGCCCAGCACCACAAACAACCCGGACAGCGCCGTAACCCCCAAAGCCACCGGCTGGATCAGACGCAAAAACAGCTGACGTTCAAAAAAACTGAAAAGCGCAAGCAGTACAATGGAAAGCATAATCACCCGGGTCAGCGTCTCCCGGCCGTCCGTACCGTCGCGCAGAATCGCCGCCAGCGTCAGACCGCCCAGCGTCAATGCCGCCCCGATCCAGACCCCGCCGCCGCCCGGAACCAAGTCCATCATCAGCATCCCGGCCGCCGGCAGCAGTGCGGCAAAGGCAAACAGAACAGTGTCGGCGTTCTCCACCCCCCACGCCGCGCGAAGACGGTTCTGCGGCGACGCGCCAAGAAAGCGGTCATACAAAAAAACAATCAGAGAAAAAAATGCGAACCCGGCCAATGGAAACAGCAACCGGTTGAAGTCCACCATTTCGGCCACCAGCGCAACCAGCGCCGCCGCCGCAAGGAATGCCGGCAGCGCCGCCGCGTTTCCGCCGTGCAGACGACGACTCATCGCCGAACCTTTTTCCGATGTTCGGCGCGCACCGCCGCCAGTTCGATGGCGGCGATCATGCTGCCGGTGTCCGCCTTACCCTGATAGGCGATCTCGTAGGCGGTTCCGTGGTCAACGCTGGTCCGAATTATCGGCAGCCCCAGTGTGGAATTGACGCCGCGGTCGAACGCAAGCATTTTGAACGGTATATGGCCCTGATCGTGATACATTGAAACAATTCCGTCGAACTTTGTCCTGATTTTTTCGATGAACAGCGTGTCCGGCGGGAACGGTCCGGCGATATTCATGCCCTGGGCGCGCAGTTTTTCGAGCGTCGGCTTGGTGATCTCCTCGTCCTCGCCGCCCATCCAGCCGTTTTCGCCGGCGTGCGGATTTATCGCCGCCGCCGCCAGCGCCGGATTGACGATGCCTTCCTCGACGCAGGCGTCGCGCAGCAGACACGCCACCGCGGCAATCCGTGCCGGGGTGCAGAGTTTCGGCGCCTCGGCCAGCGCCACATGGGTGGTGACAAAGGCGACCCGGAGACTGCCGGCCGACTGCATCATCGCAAAATTTTTCACATTGCAGAGTTCGGCGATCCGCTCGGTATGGCCGGTAAACGGGATTCCGGCAAGATTCACCGCCAGTTTATTCATCGGCGCGGTGACAATTGCATCGACCTTATTTTCGAGCGCGTCGCCGACGGCGGCGGTCAGGGTGTCGAATGCGGCGCGTCCGCATACGGCGGTCGCCACTCCCGGCGTGACTTTTTTCATCGGCAGCGAGCAGACCGGGCGCACCTCTATCTCCGTGTCCGGAGCAAACTTTGCCCGATTGAACTCAATCACCTCCGGCGAACCGTAGACCACAAAGGCGATCCGTTCGCCGTTCCACCGGCGGTCCGCCAGAATGCGGACGATCAGTTCCGGCCCGATCCCCGCGGGATCGCCCATCGTCAAAGCCAGTCTAACCATGCGGAACTCCTTATATTATTATTGTATAAATTGCCATCATTTGCGTTTTTTTCAAGTCCGCGCCACAAAAATCACCATTTTTACAAAGAAATTCCGCCGCCGCGGTTTGCATAAAACAAGTTTTGATGTAAATTATTGATTCGTATTGACTGAACATCAGATTAATTTGAAAATACAAGGAGTTGTAAAATGTACGCAATCATCGCAACCGGCGCCAAGCAGTACAAAGTCAAGGCCGACGAACTCGTCGACATCGAGCTGGTGGACGGCGAAATCGGCGGCAAAGTGGTTTTCGACCAGGTTCTCGCCACCGGCGAAGAGCAGGGCAAACTCAATGTCGGCACCCCGACGGTGGCCGGCGCCACAGTCGAAGCCGAGATCGTGGACGTGTTCCGCGGCAAAAAGGTCATCGCTTTCAAGATGAAGCGCCGCAAGAGCCAGCGCCGTATGCGCGGTCATCGCCAGAACTACACCCGCGTGAAGATCACCGCCATCAACGTCAAGTAATTCAACCGGCGGAATAAAAATGCGCTACGACGCCAATCACGCCCTGCTGGAAAGCGATATTCCCGAACTGAAGCTCGTAAATCGCGGCAAAGTCCGCGACGTTTACGACCTCGGCGACGCATTGCTGTTCATCGCCACCGACCGACTCAGCGCGTTCGACGTGGTACTGCCCAACGGCATCCCCGGCAAAGGCGAAGTGCTGACCAGAATTTCGCTGTTCTGGTTCAATCTGCTGAAAGACGTGCCGAATCATCTGATTTCCGCCGACGTCACCACCCGGCCGGAACTGGTGAAATACGCCGCCGACCTTCAGGGACGCAGCATGATCGTCCGCAAGGCGGCCATGCTGCCGGCGGAGTGCATCGTCCGCGGCTATCTGGTGGGGTCGGGCTGGAAGGATTACCAGAAGACCGGCATCGTCTCCGGCATCAAACTGCGCGCCGGATACCGGCAGGCTGAAAAACTGGACACCGCGCTTTTCACGCCGTCCAGCAAAGCCGAACAGGGACTGCATGACGAGGCGGTCAGCTTTGATCAGCTCAAGAAGATCATCGGCGAGGAGTACGCGGTTCAGCTGCGCGACCTTTCGCTGAAAATCTACAACACCGCCGCCGATTACGCTAAAAATCGCGGCATTATCGTGGCGGACACCAAGTTCGAGTTCGGCATCATCGACGGCAAAGTAACGCTGGCCGACGAGGTTTTGACTCCGGACTCCAGCCGCTTCTGGCCGGCCGACCAGTATCAGGTCGGAACCAGCCCGGTAAGTCTGGACAAGCAGTTTGTCCGCGACTATCTGGAGACGCTGGACTGGGATAAAACCGCACCGGGTCCGGTGCTTCCGGCCGATGTGGTGAAGAAGACCTCCGAAAAATATCGCGAGGCGCTTCGCAAGCTGACTGAATAGTCGGTAAAGTCGTTTTCATAAGCTCCGGGAATCCCGGAGCTTTTTTATTACCCGGGTTTGCTTTCGGCGTCATTGTTCAAAATGCCGTCCGAAACGTTTCTGAACTTTTGCCGGACTTTAAGATCGACCGCCATCCTGATTGCATTTCTTCGAATCCGATATATAATATAATAAAATATAAATCGAATAACTGTCGCACTCGGGTAAAAATGAAAATAAAACTATTATTGCTCTCCCTCACCGCTTTAATGTTCGTCACAACCGGCGCGGAGGAAACCACCGCATCCAGACTTCAGCTTCCGCCGGAAATTTATGCGGTCCCGGGCATTGAATCCAATATTTATTTCGACAACGTTTTTCTGACGGTCAATCCCGATAACTTTGTGTTTGACGTGACCTGCGCAAAAGGACGCAACGACGCCAAACGCTGGCGATTTATTCCAAATGACGACGATGTCGGCACTTATCCGCTTGAACTGAAGGTCTCCTGCGATAACGGCGAAGTCGCCTCCGCAACGAGCACACTGATTGTCTCGCCGCGCGACGCCGGAGCCGGACACAATATTTCACTGCTGATTATCGGTGACAGCCTGACCGACGCATCGCTATATCCGGCAAAAATATATAACAATTTCTCCACTCTGCAAAGTCCTAAATTGACGATGATAGGCACCAACGGCCCCGGCGGAACACCGGCAAACGGCGTTGCCTACGAAGGATATGGCGGCTGGACGTGGGAAACATTTTTGACTAAAGACATCCCGACGCCACTCCGCGGCGGGCAAAACACCGCTCCGCCGTATTTCCGTGCAAGTCCGTTCATTATCAATGGAATTTTTGATTTTTCCGGGTATCTTCAACGCAACAACAACGGCATTCCCCCTGATTTTATTGTCATTATGCTGGGAATAAACGACATCCTGACCGCAGATGACGACACCATCGCGCAAACCGTTGAAAACGCGATGGACGATGCCCAGAAAATAATCCGGATGCTCCGTGCGGCCGCACCTGACGCAATAATCGGCATCGGACTGGTCACACCGGGAGCCCAAAGTCAGGACGCGTTCGGCAGCAACTACACCTGCGGACTCACCCGCTGGCAATATAGAAAAAATCAGCATTTCATTAATTCCGAAATGATCCGTGTTTTTTCCGCCGGTTCCGACAAAAAATTGTTTCTGATTCCGACCAATCTCAACCTGGACTGCGAAAACCATTTCCCGACGACGGAGGAACCGATCAGCGCCGACAGCAGCAGACAAACCGTCCGTCAGCGTAACGGAGTCCACCCCGCCGAAGACGGCTACAACCAGATCGGCAACACCATCTACTGCTGGCTGAAATACCAGCTTTCCCGCTAAATCAGCCGCCCCCTGACCTTGACGCATTCTTGAATGAAACGTCAAATTCCGCAATGGCTGAGCAATCCCGCCATCCAGCCCGCGGACGGAGACAACCGGCCGACAATGTCGCGCCGGTAAAACCATTTATGATTTTTCATCCACTGATCCGTATTACCGGAATCGTCAAAAAAAATCGCGGCGCCGCATAATGCGGAACCGCGAATATTTTTGACGATTGCAATTCCCCGTGCCGAATCACCCGGCCGACTCAGATTTTCAATTCGTCTTCCTTCTGCGCCTCCTGGCCGCCGACCACATACACCCGGCCGCTCTGCGGGTCGCGCGCCAATACCGGAATCGTATTGGTCGAATTGTAAATGCTCTCCTGGTCCACATCGCCGGACAGCGTTACCACAATATATTTGAACTCTTTGGGCATTACCGGTATCAGCATGTGAAGCCGGCTGAGATTGTCGATCTCCGCCGAAAAATTCTCGTTCCCCATCACCGTGCATATCGACCGCACGGAATAAACGAAATGTGCGTCCTCCACCGCCAAATACAAATTCTTGCGCCCGTTGTTCTGGAGCGAAAGCACCGTAAAACTGCGCAATTTATCCTGATCCGGATTGTCCTGATCCAACATGAAACTCGGCACCCCCAGCGTGCGCTTCCATTCCGTCACCCCCGGCGAAACTTCAAGATATTTCGGATTCGACTCGTAACTCTTGGACTGCGACGAATGACTGACAATGCACTTCACATCATACCGGTTGGGCCGGGACATATCGTAGAACCGGTTCAGATAGACAAAGACATCCTGACTTTCACCGGGACGCATCACAATGCCGTCCACCATGCGAACCTCCGGGTCTATCAACGGCAGTATGCGCTTGCTGCGGTCGAGAATCTCGAACTTCAGGTCGCCGCGGAACTGTTCGTTGCTGCCGAAAATAACCGTCTGGCCGCTGTCATTGCGGAGTGTGACCTTGGCAATCACCGGTTCATAACACAGAAATTCCCGCTTCTGGAAGTCCAGAGACACCCCGATCTGGGCAAAAAGTGACGCGCACGGAAGCGCGGCAAGCAATAACGTCAACATCCAAAATCTATATTTCATATTCACTCCGTGGTTTTTTTCTTTATATTAGACAACTCCGGAGAAAGCATGGACACGGCTTTGTCAAGAATTTTATCCTCAGGAAGTTGGAAACACAACTTTTTTGCATCGGCACACTCGCGTTTCAGGCAATTCTTACACGGCACCTCGCGCTGGAACACCACCGACGACGCGCTGCGGGGACCGGTCTTCGCC
>JAEWSS010000038.1 GCA_023459755.1 Verrucomicrobiota bacterium
ATCACATACAGGAACCCGTCCGATCCGTCGATCGCCACCGGGCTGATGCCGTCGTTAAGGTTCATCGTGATGTGATCGACCGCGACCGCGCGCAGCGGTTCGGCCAGAAACGCCGGATTGAACGACACTTCAATCGGTTCGCCGGCATACTCGATCTCAACGATCGCCAGCCCTTCACCGATTTCGGCGCTGGCGGCCTGAACCTTCAACTGATTGTCGGCAAAGGACAGCACCACATAGCTGTTACTGTCCGACAACACCTGCGAAACCAGTTCAATCTTGGCCAGAAACGCCTGAGTCGGCACGCTGATCTGCGAATTGAACCGGCTCGGGATCACCAGCCGGTAGTTCGGGTAATTGCCTTCGATCAGCTTGCTGGTCACCACCACGGTGTCGGTGATGAACGCGGCCTGCTTGTCGCCGATTTCGATGGTGATTTTCTCTTCGCCGTCGGCCAGTCGCTTGATCTCGTTGGCGGCGCGCAGCGGAACGATGACCTCGCCCTCGGTGCCTTCAAACGACTCCGGGAGCTTCTCGACCACCGCCAGACGTTTGCCGTCGGTGGCAACGAACGAAACCAGATTGTCCTTGCAGGCGCAGAGCACGCCGTGAAGCACCTTGCGGCTGTCGTCCAAGCTCACCGCGTAGGTGATCTGGCTGAAGATGCGGCGGAGGTCGTTTTCCTTATAGACCAGGCGGCGAACCGGCGTAAACTCGGTGTCGGCCGGAAAGTCATCGGCGGAAAGACCGAGCAGTTTGCACTTGCTGTTGCCGCAGCACAATGTGGCGTGGTGGCGCTCATCGCACTCAAAAACGAGTTCGTCGTCAGTGAAGCGGCTGACCAGAGCGAGCAGTTTTTTGGCCGGAACCGTGGTCCGTCCGGCTTCGTCCACCGCGGCTTCCACCCCGGTGGATATCCGAATTTCGAGGTCGGTGGTGATAAGTTTCAGACCGGCGCCCTCGGCTTCGATCAGAACGTTGCCGAGAATCGGCAGAGTCGAACGATTGCCAATAGTGCTGATAACCCGCTGAAGCGCCTTCAACATCTTTTCGCGGCTGACTTTGAATTTCATTTTGTACTGCCCCTTTTATTTAAACGAATATTATTCACATTCACAGAATGAAATTTAATCTGTTTTCCTCTTTTTTCAACGTCAGCCGCCAAAAAAATCGCTTATTATTTCCCGGACGCATTGTGACGCCGCGACCACCTGAGCAGAAAAACCGGAATGGAAAAGAAAAACAGCGTTCCGGCGCCTAGCCCTCCGGAGTAGATCAGAATATGCCGCCACCCCAGCGCGCGAATGCCCGACGGCGGAATGAATCCGGCCAGCATCGCCGCAATCGACGCTGTCAACCCGAGCAGACACACCGTGCCGATGCCCCACAGTCCGCCGGGAATCCGGTATGGCCGCGGCAGTTCCGGCCGGCGCACCCTCAGCATGAATGCCGCCGAAAACATAAGAATATACATTATCATATACATTTGAGCCGAAAGCGCCATAAAAACCCAGAACGCGCCGCCGATCGTCGGCATGAAAAACACCACCAGCGACAACAATGAAATAATAACCGCCTGCACCAGCAGAATCGTCACAGGAGCATCCCAGCGGTTGCGTTTGGCCAGTATCGGCGGCAGCAGTCCGTCGGACGCCACCTGGAGGATACCTTTCGACGGTCCGAGCAGCCAGGTGAACACGGTGGTGACCGCGCCGATGCAGAGCATCAGACACATCGGCATGGTAAGAAAGGAGACGCCAAGCGCGTCGAACATAGTGGAAAAGGCTTCTCCGGCGCCGGAGGCCATGCTCAAAGTTCCGGGCGGAACCACTATTGCGATAGCCAACGCTCCGGCCGCGCTCGCAATAATGATGATGACCGAAGAAATCAGCAGTGCCAGCGGATAGGTGCGGGACGGATTCCGAACGTCGGTGATATGCAGTGCGGTCATGTCGATGCCGGCCAGCGAAACCATCATGCCGGCCAGCAGCATCCAGTCGTTGAGATTGTGCAGCTGCGGCAGCGCGGCCCGCCATGAAAACGGTATTGCCGGAGCGCGCCCGGACCAAAGCCACACCGCCGCCAGAATCACAATCAGAATCGACGGCAGAAGCGTACCGATCATGGCTCCGACACTGCTGAGCCGGGCATAGAGTTTGATGCCGAAAAGGTTGACGATCGTGCAGCTCCAGGTGACGAAAAGGATTGCCAGATAAACATAAATCCGATTGTTCGCCAGCGCCGGATCGAACATATATGCCGCGGTGGTGGCAATGAAGGTCAGCACCGTGCCGTACCAGGGCAGAGAGTTGAACCACTGCATCGACACGGTCAGGAATCCGACCGTGGGATTGAACGCGGTCTTTCCCCACAGATAAAGTCCGCCGTCTTGCGGCAGCGCCGAGGCCATTTCAGCCGAGACCAGCGCAGTCGGAATAAAAAAACAGACCGCGCTCACGGCGATAAAAAACACGATCGCATACCCGTATCCGGCCTGCGCCGGATAGTTGACGATGCTGAGCACCGCCGCCACATTGAGCATGGTCAAGGTGACGACGCCGAGTCCCGCACTTTTTCTCATAGCGCATTCTCCTCTTCTGTGTTTTGATTTCCGGAAAACGCTTTACGTATTTTTCTCCACAAAAAAACGCGGCGATTTCCGAAAACTGTTCAGCCCGGCGCACCGGCCGCAAAAGCCGGAAAGCGAACCTGGCCGACAATATAATTTTCTCCTCTGAAAACTTAATATAATGAGAGTGCCGGTAAAAACAACCTCCGAAAAATATTTTTTTATCGATTTGAACGAAAAACATTTTGACTTTTGCGCGAACGGTGGTAAATTATAAATCAAAAATATGGGATGTTCCTTTATTATAAACCGGCGAAAGCCTAAAATGCAAGGGAAAAGAAAAATGATCAAAATCGGTATCAATGGATTCGGCCGCATCGGCCGTCTGGTCTTCCGTGCCGCGCAGAGCCGCAAGGACGTTCAGGTCGTCGCCATCAACGACCTGCTCGATGTTGACTACATTGCCTACATGCTGAAGTATGATTCGGTGCACGGCAAATTTGACGGCACCATCGAAGTCGTCGACGGCCAGCTGATCGTCAACGGCAAGAAGATCCGCATCTCCGCCGAGAAGGAACCGGCCGCCCTGAAGTGGGACGAAGTCGGAGCCGACTACGTTGTCGAGTCCACCGGACTGTTCCTGACCCGCGAGAAGGCCGAAGCCCACCTGAAGGCCGGCGCCAAGAAGGTCGTGATGTCCGCCCCGAGCAAGGACGACACCCCGATGTTCGTCATGGGCGTCAACAACAAGAAGCTGACCAAGGACATGGACATTGTTTCCAACGCGTCCTGCACCACCAACTGCCTTGCCCCGAT
Source organism: Verrucomicrobiota bacterium (assembly GCA_023459755.1). Lineage (GTDB taxonomy): Bacteria > Verrucomicrobiota > Lentisphaeria > Victivallales > Victivallaceae > CALXXL01. The sequence goes on from JAEWSS010000038.1 coordinate 3,386, forward strand.
CACCAAGGTTCTGAATGACAACTTCGGCGTTGTTGAAGGTCTTATGACCACCATTCACGCCGCCACCGCCACCCAGAAGACCGTTGACGGCCCGTCCAAGAAGGACTGGCGCGGCGGCCGCGGCATCCTCGGCAACATCATTCCGAGCAGCACCGGCGCGGCGAAGGCCGTTGGCAAGGTCATCCCGGAACTCAACGGCAAACTGACCGGCATGTCCTTCCGCGTGCCGACCCCGGACGTGTCCGTGGTTGACCTGACCTGCCGTCTGGCCAAGCCGGCGACCTATGCCGAAATCTGCGCCGCCATGAAGAAGGCGAGCGAGGGCGAGCTGAAGGGCATCCTCGGCTACACCGCCGACGCGGTGGTTTCCACCGACTTCACCAGCGATCCGCACACCTCCATCTTCGACGAGAAGGCCGGTATCGCTCTGAACGACAACTTCGTGAAGATCGTTTCCTGGTACGACAACGAGTGGGGCTATTCCAACAAGGTCGTTGACCTGATCTGCTACATGGCCACCCTCTAATCGGGCGTTTTGTTCCGAATTGCGAAGCCCGAAGTTTTTCTTCGGGCTTTTTTAATGTAAAGGAGAAAAGAATCATGAATATCAACAAGAAGACCGTTAAGGACATCGACCTCAAAGGAAGCCGTGTGGTCATGCGTGTTGACTTCAACGTGCCGCTCAAGGACGGAAAAGTCGCCGATGACACCCGCATCGTCGCCGCGCTGCCCACCATCAAATACATTCTGGAACAGGGCGCCAGTCTGGTGCTGCTGACCCACACCGGCCGTCCGAAGGGGGAAGTGGTTCCGGAATTCAGCGTGAAGCCCGCCGCCGACCATCTGGCCGCGCTGCTCGGCAAAAAAGTCAACTTCATTGACGACTGCATCGGCGATAAGGTCGAAGCCGCCGCCAAGGCGCTCAAGGCCGGCGAGATTCTCGTCTGCGAAAACACCCGCTTCCACAAGGAAGAGGACATGAAGTGCAAGACTCCGGAAGACAAGGAAGCCATGCGCGGTTTCGCCGCCAAGCTGGCCAAGCTCGGCGACGTCTATGTGAACGATGCGTTCGGCACCGCCCACCGCGCCCACGCTTCAACGGCCGTCATCACCGAGTTCATGGACAAGTCAAAGTGCGTGGCCGGTTCCCTGATGGACAAGGAACTCCAGTACCT
>JAEWSS010000039.1 GCA_023459755.1 Verrucomicrobiota bacterium
GGTCTACCGCATCTTGAACAATTACACCTACATTGGAAAGGTCAATTACAAGGGCGAGGTTGTCGAAGGCGAACAGGAAGGTTTCCTTGACGAGGCGGTCTGGAATCAGGCACACGAATTCATGAAAAACAATGTCCCATATACGGATCACTCCAGCAGACTGGAAACGATTGCCCCGCTGAAGGGAATTCTCCGGTGCGGACATTGCGATTGTTCCATGATGCCGGTGTTCACAAAACGGCACGGGAAGAAATACTTCTATTACAAATGCTCGAAGGACACCAAGCGTCCCGTCTCGACCTGTCCGGTCAAGCAGGTCACCAGCGGCGAGATTGAGACGCTGGTGTACGATCAGCTGGCGCTGGTGCTGGTCTCACCGGAAATCATCGCATCGCTGTCTCGGATGACCGGGATTGAAGCCAAACGTATCATGGAGATGTTCGGCAAAGGTATATGGAACGAAATGACCAACGGTGAGAAACAGCGGCTCGCGGAACTTCTGATCGAAAAAGCGGAAATCCGCGAAGACGGCTTGACGCTGGAAATACGAACAAATGGAGTAAAATCAATGATACAGGAGGCTCTCTATGCCGAAGAGGAAGATTGACGAGCTGGAAAACGGGAATATCAGAATCACCATTCCTCTGATATTTCGCACCATGGCAAACCGTAGGAAAATAGTCGTTCCCGATTCAGAGCAATCCGGCGGAGGAGATCCACTGGTCGTTGCCATCGCACGGGGACGGCGTTGGCAGGCACTTATCGATGAAGGCAGATTCGCCAACGTCAAGGAACTGGCAAAGAGCATCGGCCGGGATGCCGGAAATGTTGCCGGTGTTATCCGGCTCTCCATGCTTGCTCCGACTGTCATTCACAAAATCATCAGCGGCGATTATCCATCCAAATTGTCGCTGGAATCCCTGCGCGGACCGATACCGGAAATATGGGACGATCAGTTCGAATATCTGTTCAAAGCAGAATAACAAAATGCCCGTCAATGATTCGAAAAATCGCTGGCGGGCATTCTTTTTGGCGCAATCGAAAAGTTGTCGTTTCGCATACTAAAAAGCACGTTGTGACAGTACATCGGAAAGCGCATACTTTTTGTTTCTCCTCAAAAACGTTCTCCGTTTTCGGTTGGAGAATATTTCGCAAATTTCAATTTGACCTTTGCAACAAGATTGGAACTTCCGGCTTTACCCATCCGGCGGCAAGCTCAATTCTCCGAAAAAACGTAAAGTGAGGTCATTCATCAAACGGAGAAAACGCATCGGGAGATGGCTGAAAAACCTCAAAAACAGCCCAAAACGGCTTCTCTGTCCGAAACAAAGGGGGAGTACGGAGAACGCACAAGCGCCGAACGGTCAGCACGTTGTGTGAAAACAAAAAATCCGTCAAGCGTAAGTCCTTGACGGATAAGTAATTAAAAATGGTCGGGGTAGAGGGATTTGAACCCCCGACTTTTTGGTCCCAAACCAAACGCGCTAGCCAGACTGCGCCATACCCCGAACTGAATCAAAAACCAGAGTTCGCGTTTAATCTACACCGCAATAACTTTTTTTCAACCCCAAAAGAGTAACTTTGCTACCTATATACGGAAAAATCACCTCAGCCTCAACAAAAAAACGATTCCCGAACAACGCCGGGAACCGCTTCTATTCCGCCGCGTAAACTCTAACGATTGCCGGCCGCCAACCCGTTCGAGGTCATAAAGTCATAACTGCGCTTAACCGCCGTCAACATGTCTATATTACAGTAATCAAGCTCAACAATCACCGCTTCAACACTCGAAGGCGCCGCCGCAATCAGCTCCCGGATCGGCAGCGTCCCCTCGCCAAGCGGCAACAACTCAATCTTACGATCCAATATGCCGTTGACCATTTTGTCGCCGTCAACATCCTGCGCCACCACTCCGTCCTTCATATGAAAAAGAATCGTGTCGGCGGCAAAAAGATTCAGCATCTCAACCGCATTCTCCATGCCACGATTGGTAGACCAGAAGCAGTCAAGCTCAAACTTGATTCCGGGACAAAGCTCCCGATAAATCTCGTATTTCAAGCGACCGTCCAGCCGCTGAAATTCAAAGTCGTGATTGTGCTGAAACAGTTCAAATCCATTGTGTTTCAGAATCTCGTTCATTTTATTGGTGGCTTCGGCGGTGCGTTTGATCGCGTCCATGTCCTTGAAGTCGTCCGGACTATAGCCGCAAACCACCCGCTTAAGCCCGATGGACTCCGCAAGCTCCATCGTTTCCCCTATATTTCCGGAACGGCACCACGGCGAATGCGACGAAACCATTCCCAGACCGAGATCGTCGATCATCTTCTTGAATTCGCGCGGACGAAGGTTGAAAAAACCGGCCGGCTCGACCAGTTTATAACCCATCTCAGCCACCTTCTTAAGCACTTCAGGAAAATCTTTCTGCGCCAGATCACGCAATGAATAAAGCTGAATACCGATCGGAAGCATTTTGCATCGCCTTTCTTTTAGCATTCTATATTTTTCGCAGACCAGGATTATAAAATATCACATCCGGCAGTCAAGTCAAGCCCGAAACAAATCACTTTTCCGCATTCAGCGGACGCGATGAAGTTATCAGCACGAAATGTTCACCGACCGGAATCGATACTTCGTTGTTCCACAACTGCATGTCGATAAGTATATTGACGTCGGGACCGAACGGATTGCGAAAACAGCGTTTTTCCTCAACAGCCAATTTCCCGTAATAATGATACAGCGGACCATCGGCACGCATTCTCACCAGTCCGGCGAGCGAGCCTCCCATGAACTCGATTCCGGGAACGTCGTGAAACGTCTCCGATTCACCCGGAACGCGGTTGTCGAACCGGGCAATTTCGCGCCCGTCGGAAGCATAACGCACCGCAAACATATCGGCGTCGCTCTCAAGTTCACCGCACTTCATCGTCCCGGCCTGCAATCTGGACATAACGATGACTTTTCCGCCGTCCGCCGTCACGATCTGCGCGGCGCGGCCGTTTTCGCAATCAACGGCGGTCATTTTTGCGCGGTCGGCGCGACCGGCCGGCAGTTCACGGATCTGCATTGCCGTCATAATGTCGCAGTCGGTTACCTTCTCCGGCGTATCGGCCTTCAAATGCCATTCGCGGGAAATGACCGCCTCATCCAGCGGCTCGTTGTTGCCGCGCGGACGCACCGGATTAACCGGATATCCGGTGGAGGTGGAAAGTTTCAAACTCGGATGAATGAAGCGGCCGTACAGTTCAGCCCGGTCGCCGACAATATCAAAATAGGCCATCGGATCGTAGGCGTAGAGCGGATGAGCCGCATGGGCAAGGAAACTCAATTTGACCGGAATTTTTGCGTTGACAATGTCATGAACCACCACAAAGTCCGGCTTGATGAACAATGTGCGCCGGGTCCAGCGGTTCAGTTTACCGTCGTTCACCGTGGGATTTCCGGCCTCGCCGACTGTATACCCAAAAAATTTTGAATCGGAAAATTCGGTAAGTTCGCCGCCGTGACCGCCGCGCCGGGTTCCCTGCGTCCGGTCGTCCACCAGCAGTGTGTTGTGCGCCTGGGTCTGAGTTGAATAGGTTTCAAAATGACGACTGCCGTAATAATCGTAATACCCGGAATTGATCAGCAGCTTGTCGCCGTAGGCGTTGACTATTATATTGTTCTGATCGTCATGCTGATGACCGGACGCAAAACGCGCGGCGCGCTGCGCCACCGAAACGTTCCGAAAACCGTCGGCCAGCGAAGTGTTGAAAACCGCCCAGCCAATATGCGGATAGAAGATCGACGGCGGCAGGTCGGCCGGCACCTTTGGCGCAACGCCGTTGAACGGCGAACTCTTCCCGGCGTACCAGATCCCGTATGGATTTCCGCTGAACGCCGCCAGCTCCGCAATGTATTCGCCGGCCGACTTGTCAGGCTTTAGAGGCCCCTTCGTTCCGTGGTTCGGTTTTCCGGTGTTGGCGAAACTGACCGCGTAGGCGTTGGGGATGCAGGTATAAATCGGAAACATCACGGTGCGGCCAAGCCACGGATGAGTGAACAGATCGATGCCGCAGCTCTCCTTCATCATCTGTGCGTAAAGTTTCAGAAAATTTCCGCCGTAGCTCCAGTAGCCGATTCCTTCGCCGTTTTCACCGTCGCCGCCCTGCACCGCCAGAAAAAGGCCGATGAAGAGTTCGCGGGCGTATTCGACCAGTCGTTCGGCGTCCGGGTCGTCGCCGCACAACACCAATCCGGCCTCGGCCATACCGTAGACGGCCAGCCAGGCGTGATTGTTGTATTCACGCCGCTGGTCTCGCGGAAACGGATTGAGCGATGTCCAGACCTGCATGGCACGCCGTTTTATATTGTCGCGCAAAGGCTTGAGAGTTTCAGCGTCAAAATGGTCGTGCAACGTGTCGTAGGCGGCATCAAGCCCGCGCTGGACATGATAGGCGCCGATGTCTCCGGAAAGGTGACTGGAGGCGCCGTCCGGGTCCCAGGCGCAAACCAGCAGTGCATATTCCAAAAGCTGTGGATAGAGCGCCTCATTACCGGTTGCCGCGGCGATCTCCGCCATGCGTTGAAGTCTGGCTCCGGCGGAGATAATCATCCGGTCGTGCACGCCGCCATACCACGAGATAAAACTCGGATAAGCCGGGTCGCCTTCGCGGAACGGCGGCGGATTGGGATGCGGCTTAACGGCAAAATCATCGGCAAACTGCTTTAGCATGGCGGCGCGTTGTTCATCCGTCAGTCCGGACTGCGGACGATTCAGCCACGGCCGCGGCCGGTCAAGCATTCTGGACGCATGAAATGCCTCGGTTGTGAACTTGTGCGCATTAGGCGGCACATCCACCGCAACCGGCGGCAATCGACGTCCGTCAGCGGCAGTCACCCGATAATACCAGCGGCCGGGAGCCATAAATTCATCCGGCGTGTAAAAGTTCTCCGACGTTGCGGCACTGAAGGTCGCGTCCGGCGGAAATGAACTGTCCTGAGAATATTCCAGCGTGACGTTTCCCATATTGCGCCGCCAGTTAAAAAACACCGGATTGGCTTCGGAAGCCAGCGGAACAGCTTCGCCGATATAGAGTTCAATATTATCCAGATCAAACCGCTGCGCCGATTCCGGCTGATCGGGTAAAAATTCAAACCCGATGGTAAACTTGGTCGGAATGGTTTTCCCGGCCTCCGGCGGATTGCCCTTGACCACCGACATCTGAGCGATTTTCAGCTCACAATTTTTCCATTCGGCGGAGGCGGCCCCGGCATTGCCGGTATAATGCGATCCGTCCTCGGTAAAAACATCGACGGTGACGCGCCCGGCGATGCCGGCGTCCGGTTCGCGGTGACGAAATCGTATGGCCATGGCGTCATTATAAAACAGATTGATTCCGGCATTAAGCTCAACC
>JAEWSS010000040.1 GCA_023459755.1 Verrucomicrobiota bacterium
GTGTTATCCGCCGACCAACGGCGCCTATCGCTGGATCAAACTTGAATTCGCCGGGGTCAAGATCAGCATTCAGCCGTCGGAATTTGTCAAAGTGGTGATGCCGCTGTACGTCGGTAAATTCTGCGCCGACAATTTCCGTCACATCTCCGCGATGTTCAGCCGGAGCGGCTCGATGATACCGATCGGCGTCACCGGCGTCATGTGCGGACTGGTGATGCTGGGGCACGACCTGGGGACTACACTGCTGATCTTCACGGTGACCATGCTTACGCTGTTCGTGGCCGGGCTGAAGGTCAGATATTATGTTTTTCCGGTGCTGCTCGGCATTGGAATATTTTTTCTGATTCTATATTTCGACCCGATGCGTCTGGCGCGGATCACCTCCTTCCTTGACCCGGAGGGGCTGTCGGACACCTCCGGTTATCAGTTGTGGAGTTCGCTGCTGGCGATGGGGTCTGGATCGTGGACCGGAGTGGGTTTTATGGAGGGGCGCTTCAAGGCCCAGTATCTGCCGGAGAAGCATACCGACTTCATTCTGGCGGTGATCGGCGAGGAGCTCGGGTATATTGCGCTGGTGGCGGTGATCGTGGCGTATCTGCTGTTCCTTTATTTTGCGCTGCGCATCAGCTGCGGAGCGCGCGGCCGGCAGGGCATGTTTACCGGAGTCGGGTTGAGCCTGACCATTGCGATACAGGCGATGATTAACATCGGCGTGGTGTCGGGCGCACTGCCGACAAAGGGTATTCCGGCGCCGCTTTTGAGTTACGGCGGCAGCAGTCTGCTGATGTGCGGTATGGCGGTGGGGTTGCTGCTGAATATCGCGGCAGACGCGGTGACGCCTAATTTTAACGGCGAGATGTGGAAGCGCATTTTTAAAAGGAAGTGAAAAATGCAAAAATTGGCGATCGGCTGCGGCGGGACCGGCGGGCATTTTTTCCCCGGTCTGAGTTTGGCTCGCGAGCTTCAGGCGCGCGGCGGGGAGGCACTGCTTCTGCTCAGCGGAGTGAATGGAAAAAGTCAGGCGGAAACGGCGCGGCGCTGCGGCGTTCGCGCGGTGGAATTACCGTTGATGCCGAGTCCGAGCGGCGGGGTCGGCAATGTTTTTCGTTTTCTGCGCGGGTTGTGTTCCGGTTTTGTTAAAGCGCGGCGTGAACTGAAAAAATTTGCACCGGACGCCGTGGTCGGCATGGGGTCTTTTGCTTCGTCGCCGGTGATTGCGGCGGCATGGCGGCTGGGGGTGGCGATATATCTGCATGACGGAAACGTCCGGATCGGACGGGCCAACCGGATGCTGAGCCGACTGGCGCGTCGGGTGCTGGGCGCATTTTCGCCGGTCAACGTAGAAACCCTGCACGCGCCGTTTGAGCTGGCGGGAATGCCGATGCGTCCGGAGCTGCTGGCGTTTGATGGGAGCCGGAGCGCGGCGGCCGCGTTGTTGAAGGAAAAATACGGCTGGGATATTTCGGCGGACAAGCCGACTATTTTAGTCATGGGCGGCAGTCAGGGGGCGCGCGCCATCAATGTGGCGGTCGCGGCGGCGGCGGCGGAACTGCGGAAGTCGGGAAACGATTTTCAGCTGATTCATCTTGCCGGGACCAGGCTGGCGCAGGAGACCGGTCAGCTTTATTCCACATTGAACTGCGAAGTGTTCATGCTGCCGTCGTCCTCGGACATGGCGTGGATATACAGTTGTTCGGATGCGGTGATCTGTCGTTCCGGCGGCAGTACGGTGGCTGAGTTGACGACGTTCGGAAAATACGGGGTTCTTTGTCCGTATCCATATGCGGCTGAACTGCATCAGAATGACAATGCGGCAACGATGGTGTCGTCCGGGGCTGCGGAGATGATTTTGAATTCCGAGTTGTCGGTTCCGGCGGTGCGGGACATATTGTCGCGACTTCTGGGCGACATTGCGGAATATCGTCGGCGCGGCGGGAAGGGCAAAACCGATCTGCACCGGCGAGCGTCCGGAACCATCATCGATCGGATTTCCACCGATCTGGCGAAGTGATGTAACGAAAAATAAAAACTACTGCGGCGCGACAAGGCGTTGTTTCAATAAAAATGAAAAAAATAATTTTATGGCTGTGTGGTCTGCTGCTGTGCGGTGCGGCGGCCGGAGGAGGGGAGACGGTGACGGAAAGCAGTGGAAGCCCGGTGCTTGACCGGATGCGCAAGTGCGCGGTGGAAAACAATATGACGGTTTATTCGATCTGCGAGATCAAGGACGGGGTCAGCCGCACGGTTGATATTGTGCCGTCATCCAATTGTCACAACTGTTATTCGGTGGCCAAGGTTTTTGTGGTTACGGCGATCGGCATACTGGAGGATCGCGGACTGCTCTCGACCGAGGAGCCGGTTTATCCGATATTCAAGGATCAGTTTCCGGAGGGTTTTGATCCGAAATGGAAAGAGGTTAAGATTTCCGATCTGATGCGTCACCGCGTCGGGTTTGAACATGGTTTTCTGGACATCGACTGTGAAAACATCACGGAATACGGGACGGATGATTTTCTGAGTATCGTGCTGGCGCGTCCTTTGAAGTACCGCCCCGGGGAAAAAGCCGTTTACAGCGACGCCGCGTATTATTTGCTCTCGCGCGTCGTGAGCGCCAAAAGCGGCAAGAATCTTGATGATTTCCTGATTGAGGAGGTGCTGGCGCCGATGCATTTTCGTGAATATGCGTTTTCAAAATGTCCGTACGGGTATCCGGTCGGCGCCACCGGACTGTACATCACC
>JAEWSS010000041.1 GCA_023459755.1 Verrucomicrobiota bacterium
GTTTCGGCTTGAGTGCAAAAACCAAGCTCGCCGCCCAGATCGCCGCCGGACTGCTGGTCTGGTGGAAGCCGTTTTGCGAAAATCCGCATCGGCTTGAGTCGTTTTTGTTCGCACTGCCGCCGTGGGCATCGTGCGCGGTGACGGTTTTTCTGGTGGTGGCGATCATCAACGCGTTCAATCTGATCGACGGACTGGACGGGCTGGCCGCCGGACTCAGCGTGGTTTCAGCTTTATGTCTGGCGCTGTGGGCGGTGATGGTCAGCCGGAGGATCGACCTGATGATCGTCTACCTGATTCTGGCCGGATCGTGCATCGGCTTTCTGCGCTACAACTTTTCACCGGCGAAAATCTTTATGGGGGATACCGGAAGCAATTTTCTGGGGCTGTTTTTCGCGGTCGGCTGTCTGGACAGCATGACCAGCGCGGCGACCGCGGTGTCGGTACTGGTTCCGCTGATGGCGGTCGGAGTGCCGATCTTCGACGTGTTCCTCGCATTCTGGCGGAGGCTTCTCCGCCGACTCGGAACCGCCAGCTCAAAAGGCGGAATCATGCAGGCGGACATGGACCATCTCCACCACCGCATCTATGCGAGAAATCACGACCAGCGGAAAACCGCGCTGCTCCTTTATTTCATCGCCTGTCTGTTCGCCCTCTCCGGCGCGGCGGTAATGCTGATCGCCCACGGCCGCGGAGCGCTGGGATACTTCATTGTCATATTAACCGTGGTGCTCGCGGTTCGCCGCTTCGCCACGGTTGAGCTTATGGACTCGGCAAAAATGCTGGTCAGCGGCATGCATCGGCCGCGCCACGGCATGCTTATCATGCTGTGCCACCCGTTCTTCGACCTGTTTTGCCTGGCGGCGGCGCATGTGGCGGCAAACGTGATCATGCGACTGCCGCCGTTCTATATGACCTTCAGCTCACTGCCGTTCATGCTGGTGCTGTTCGCCACGCTTCTGGCCGGCGGAATCTATCGGATATACTGGCTGCGAGCCAGCGTGCGCGACTACCGTTTTCTGTGCGAAATGTTCTTCTTCGGGTCGCTGCTGGCACTGCTGGCGAACCGGATGTTCGGGGGGCCGTGGAACATTGAACGGGCGGTGTTGTTCTTCATGTTCGCCGGAATAGCGATCATCGGCGAGCGAATGCTGCTGCATTATATTGAAAGTTTTATGATCCGGCAGATTTTTCTCAAGCGGCTGTCGGTCAAGGAAAAGGTGGATGACGCCATGATTTTCGGCGCCGGTCAGGGCTGCCGCACATTCCTCAGCGACACCGGATACATGTATGAGGATCTGTTCAATATCGTCGGAATCATCGACGACGACATTTCGCTGCACGGTATGTATATTTACGGTCACCGCGTCGTCGGCGGCCGCGCCGAGCTGGCGGCAATCTGGGAAAAACGAAAATTCGACCGGCTGATTATCACCAGCTACCGGATTGAAGACGATGCGATCGCCGAGCTGAAAAAATTTGCCGACGCCCGTCACATCCGGATTTACCGTTTCAAAGCGGAAGCGGTTGAACTTTAACTCCGCCCTCCCCGGCCAATCAAATGGACGACGCACCGCAATTCATCTTATTTTAAAAACATTGAAGCCTTCCGCAAAGGGGTGGATTTTGCGGAAGGCCCCAACATATAAAGAAAGAAGTTTACTGATGCATTAGACCGCGCAAAAACTTGATTGTTCCATATTAAGCCGACAAAATATAAAAATTTGTCAAATTTTGTTTTTTTTCTGATTTTTCGCTTTCATTGCCGTCCGAACCGCAAAAATGCGCTGTCTACCTTTACAGAAGCCGGAACTCTGGAAAAGCCACCAGGTTCCCCCCCTTTCCTGGGGCAACGTCCGATCGTGGACGTTGCCTTTTCTTATTTTACCGTTATATTATTACGCTATGAATACAAACGACGATTTTATAATCTACGGCGCCGGCAACATCGGCCGGGCCATGCTTGAGGCGGGATTCAGACCGCGTTTCTTTCTCGACGCCGCACCGCGCGGCACCGTGGACGGAATCAGCGTGTTTGAACCGGATGCTACGGCGCCGGAACTGCGCACCAAACCGGTAATCGTGGCGGTATTCAGTCCGCCGGAGCAATGCGCCGCCGGAACTATTCTGAAACATCTTGCGCAGCTCGGCTACCAACACACTGTTGACTTTGAAAGTTTCTACCAGAACCACAGCGAAAAATTCGGACGGAACTTCTTCTGGCTGGCTCCGGTGAACTTTTTCAAGGCGCGGCGCGACCGGATCGCCGCCGCCGAAAGTCTACTGGCCGACGCTTCCGGCGTTGAGCTGTATCGACTTCAAATCGCGCACCGGATGGGCGCGCCGTGGACGGTTCTGCCGCCGCCGTCGCCGGTGGATTGGCAATATTTCGACCCGAGTGTACCGCTGAAACTGCCGCCTGATTTTTTCTTCGTCGATGTCGGCGCATTCACCGGCGACACGCTTCCGGCCGCGGCTGGAAGGATACTCGCGATGGAACCGGACGGAAAAAATTTTTCCGCACTGCAAAAAGCCGTTGCTTCAACTCCGGAACTGAAAAACAAGACAAAACTTCTTAACGCCGGAAGCGGAGAGCACGCCGGTCGCGCCGCCGTAGTCCGGAGCGGCAGCTCGGCTCAGCTCAGGGATGACGAAACCGGAACGATCGACATCGTAAAACTGGACGACGTCTGCGCCGAACCACCCGACTATATCAAAATGGACATTGAAGGCGCCGAACTTTCGGCGCTGCGCGGCGCCGAAAAGTTGATCCGTCGTCATGCTCCGGCACTGGCCATATCGGTTTATCACCGCCCGGATGATCTGTTTGAACTGCCGCTGATGCTAAGCTCTTGGCGGCCGGACTACCGTTTTTTCCTGCGCTGCTACGGCAGTCACGCCATGGAAACGGTGTTGTACGCGATTCCACCGGACAAGATTCAGAAGTAGATAAAACAGCGGTCGCCGGAAGCGTCCGGCAGTTGAAAGTCGGCGGTGACGCGCCACGGACGCGCCGGTTTGATTTTTTTCAGTTCGGGCAACTCCTCCGCCGCCTGGTTTGGTGTCTTGTAAAGAATAAAGCGACCGGAGGATTTCAACATTTTTCTGGCGTCGGTATAGATCAGCGGCGCGGCACCGACGGCGCGCGCGGTGATGACATCAAAACGCTCCGCCCATTCGGAGCGGCAGGCCATTTCGCGGGTTCGCCCCTGAACCGCGGTCAGATTGGCAAGTCCGAGCCGTTCCGCCGCCATCGCCACAAACGCCACCTTTTTCCCGGCCGAGTCAATCGCGGTAATTTTTAGTTCAGGCCGGCACAACGCCAGCACCAGCGACGGGAATCCGGCTCCGCACCCCACGTCGGCCAGCTGGATTTTATCGGATTTTTCAGTAAGAAACGGAAAATAATCGAGGATATATAAAGAGTCCAGCACATGTTTTACCGTGAACCCCTCCTCCGAATCGATCCTGGTCAAATTGGTCACCGCGTTGGCTTCGCACAACAGTTTGTAGAGTTCGCGGCATTTCCCGGCGAACCCGGCCGGTGGCGAAAAACGTTCAAACAGAGCTTCGTCAATCATTTTTCACCCACAGTGCGATCAGCGTCCAGAGGCAGACCGCAAATCCGGCCGCGATCAGCAGAACAGACCACCGGCGGACCCGACGGCTGACCGCGCATTTTTCCAGCCAGTCGCGCATCAGATACGGTTTGGCGGAAATCACAATGCCGGCCACGCCACCCCCCAGTGCCGCCAGCGTTGTCACCGCGCACGACACATGGAGAAAAAAGGCGAAATTTACAAAGTAATAGGCTCCGAGGATCAGCAGACCGGCAATCGCCCGCGCAGTCAGCAGATCAAGATACCGCCAGCACAGCACCGTAAAAACGA
>JAEWSS010000042.1 GCA_023459755.1 Verrucomicrobiota bacterium
GTGAAGCGGTTGTGGATCGGACAATAACCCTTGAACGGCACGATGTTGTTGCGCGCCAGCGTTTTTGCCACGTTGCGCGCCAGATTGCCGTCCGGAACGAAAATGACTTCACCTTTGATTTTGTCCACGATTTTCGCCGCATTGGCGGAGGTACAGCAGACGTCCACCTCGGTCTTGACCTCGGCGGTCGAGTTTACATAGCAGACCACCGCCGCGCCGGGATGCCGGTGTTTGAGTTCGCGCACCGCGGCGGCGTCGATCATCTGCGCCATGGCGCATCCGGCGTCGGACACCGGCAGCAGCACGGTTTTTTCCGGCGACAGAATTTTTGCGGTCTCCGCCATGAAGCGGACGCCGCAAAATACGATCACATCGGCCGCGGTGTCAGCCGCCTTGATGCTGAGTTCAAGCGAATCGCCGCAGAAGTCGGCGATATCCTGTATTTCCGCCGGCACATAATTGTGGGCGAGAATGACGGCGTTGCGCTGTTTTTTTAAACCGGCGATGAGTTCGAGCAGCTCGGCGTCGCTTAAATCCGGATTGCTGGACATATGTTGACCCTCCATTTATTCTTCCTTATAATATAGCTTTTCATCCCGGTTTTTTAAAACCCGGTTGAAATTTTTTTTTGCTTCGCTATAGTATTCCTCCATTATGAACAAATATTTGGCGATCGACATCGGCGGCACCTGGATCAAGGCGGCCGTGTACTGCACGGGAACGCTGACTTCCGAAGTCCGCGTTCCAAGCCGCATGGCGTCCGGCGACGTGGCGGGGGCAATTCTCGAAGCCGCCGGGAAACTCGACGTTTCATGCGGAATTTCCGGCGTCGGAATATCCACCGCCGGCATCGTCGACTACGCCGGAACCCGGGTGGTGCGCGTCGCCGACCATCTCCGACCGCTGTGCCGCACCGAGTGGATCGCCGCACTCGAACGCGAATTTTCCGCCCCGTGCATGATGATAAACGACGCCGACGCCGCCTTGATCGCGGCCCGACATTTGAACCTGATCGGCGGCGGCGACCGCACCGCACTGCTGGCGGTCGGCACCGGACTCGGCTGCGCGGTGATCCGCAAAAATCATCGGATTCGCCCCGGACGCATGCTGCCGCTGCTGGGCTCGATCAAACCGCCGGAGGGCGGATTCGACCGGGCGGTCAGCGCGGTGGCACTCGCCGGAGCCGGCGACCTTGGCGACGTGTTTCGCCGCAATCCGCCCGAACTTGAAATTTATCTCGACCGTTTGGCTGAAGTCGCACGCACCGCCTGCATTCTTTATGATCTTGATTCGGTGCTGTTCACCGGAGGACTCTGTTCCGCCGCGTCAGCCGCCGGATTCGATCTCGACGCCGCGCTTAACGCCCGCAATTCTTCCCCGGTTCCGGAGCTTGACGCCGCGATCCGGATCAAAACCGCCGTCGGCAATCTGCCGCTGTTGGGCGCCGGTCTGCTGGCGGAGGGGGCGGCGCTGCAGGGCGGAAAAATTCCGCCGTCCGCCGGACTGGTCACCGAACGGCCGTTGTTCGGCGACCTTGAGTTGACCGACCTCGCACCGGAAGATCTGGCAGCCCGTCTCAATGCTGCGGAAAATGACGCCGCCGCCGATTTCGCCGCCGCATTGCCGGGAATCGCCGCCGCCGGAAATATGATTGCCGAGCGAATGAAACGCGGCGGTCGCATCGTTTATCTCGGCGCCGGAACCAGCGGTCGTCTGGCCGCGGTTGACGCGGTGGAACTGCCCTGCACCTACGGCATCGCCGAGGAGGACGCCGTGGCTATGATCTCCGGCGGCAACGACGACGCGGCACTGACTATTGAAACCGACGGTGAAGAGGACGCCTCCTCGGTTCCCGAACTTCTGCTGCTGAATCTGACTTCCGATGACACGGTGATCGGTATTTCCGCCTCCGGCCGGGCGTTTTTTGTCACCAGCGGCCTGAATTACGCCGCCGCGCGCGGCGCTCTGACCGTGATGATCAGCGAAAACGGCGACTCCACGTCATTTTGCGACATCAGCATTCCGCTCGGCTCCGGTTCCGAGATCGTGGCCGGCTCCACCCGGATGAAGGCCGGAACCGCCACCAAGAAGGCGCTGAATTTCATCTCAACCATCGCCATGATCAAATTCGGACGCACCAGACGGTCGCGCATGGTCAACATGCGGACACTGAATGAAAAACTCCGTCTTCGCGCCGGACTGATGGAGAAATAAAAAACGGAGCCGGGTTTTACGCCGCCTCCGCTTTTTCTGCAATATTTTTATCGACTCAATCCACCAAGACCGTAACGATCGAATGGGCCGGCAGATCCACTGCCGCCGCCCGGTCCTCCTCCTTGAACTGGCAGTGAAAATCCTCGCTGCCGCGGTTGAGCAGCACCGCCACCCGTCCGCCGTCCGGGTTGACGAAGGCTGCGACCTCAATCGCGTCGCGGGTGGACACGCTGAGTATCCGTTTGGCGCCGCGGGCGATGTAGCGGGAAAAGTGACCGATGTAATAATAAGAGCTTTGCAGCATGTAGCGGTCGTTCTCAGGGTCGATCATGATCGGTGCGCTGCAGAAGTTGCCGACGTGGTTGGGGCCGCCGTGATCGTCGAGTGCCAGATTCCAGTCCACCCAGCCCACGGTGTAGCGGTTCAGATCGTTGATCATATTGTGGGCGTAGCGTTCGCCCATCACCCATTCGCCGAGGTAGGCGCCGCCTTCGTGACAACCTTCACTGAACAGAAGATTTTTTTCCGGAAACGCTTCGTGGGTGCGCAGAACGTTGTCGAACTGTTCGTCGCAGTACCAGTGAAACGCGGCGCCCCAGATGTATTTTGCGGCTTCCGGGTCTTTGTAGATCGTGCGGACGCGGTCGTACAACCGGTAGCGGTTGTGATCCCAGACCATCAGTTTCAGGTCGGCCAGACCGTTGCGGTGCAGCGCCGGACCGAGGTGGTCGCGCACAAAGTCGCGCTCCTCCTCCGCACTGTACTGGCAGGAATCCCACGATGGCGTGGCCATCGGTTCGTTCTGCACCGTCAGCCCCCAGACCGGAATATTTTCATTTTCGAGTTCATGGATGAATTTACAGTAGTAATTCGCCCAGACGTCGCGGTATTCCGGCAGGAGTTTCCCGCCGCGGTTCATGTCTTTGGTGTCCTTCATCCATGCCGGCGGACTCCAGGGGGAGATGAACAGCCGCATCTCATTGGTTCCGGCGCACTGCCGGGCGGCCTGGATCATTGGAACGATCGCCTGACGTTCGCGGTCGATGGTGAAGTTTTTCAAGTCAACGTCGCCCGGAGTGTCGCAGCAGGCGTAGTTGTCGATTGAAAAGTCGCAGCTGTTCATATGGGTGCGGCAGAGGTTGTAGCAGTTGCCGTTTTCGGTGGAAAAATAGGCGTGGATCACCTCGTCGCGTTTTTCCGGCGACAGCTTCATCCAGGTGACGGCGGCCGACTCGGTGAATGCGCCGCCGAAGCCTTCAATGGTCTGGTATTCGACCGCGGCGTCGATCACTATGGTCGGATCGTTCGGCGGAACCTCCGACTCCCGGGCAATTTTGGGCGACCGCAGCACGGCGAAGCGTTCAAGTCTGGCCTGCGAGGTGCGGACAAGGCGGATATTTTTCATCTTATTCTCCTCCGGATGAATTGGATTGTTTGGTATAAGTCAGGATCAGCAGAGTGATGTCGTCGGACTGCTCGCAATTTGCGGAAAAACTGTCAACATCGTCCATGATCGCGGTGAGCATTTCCGTCGGCGTGCGGTTTTCGGCGGCGAGTTTTTTGCCGAGAGTGCGCAGTTTGTCGAAGGTGTACATGGTTCCGGCGCTGCTGAACGCCTCGGTAACACCGTCGGTGTAGAGCAGAATGGTGTCCAGCTGTTCAATTTTTACAATGGAACTGCCGTAATTCGCCGTCTCTTTCACGCCGAGCGGAGGACCGTGCCGTTTTGCCAAGTCGTCGCATTCGCCGTTGTGCCGCAGCAGCAGCGGCGGATTGTGGCCGGCGTTGCAGTAGGTAAAATCGCCGGTGTCGAGGTCAAGTACGCCCATGAAGCAGGTGATGAACATTAAGGCGTTGTTGTTCTGCGACAGCACCCGGTTGAGCGAGGTCATGATTTCGTCGGGACGGCCGCAGCGGGCTGAAATGTCGCGCTGAAGGGTTTCGGCCACCGCCATGAACATTGCGGCGGCGATGCCTTTGCCGGAAACGTCTCCGATCATCAGGAACAGGTGGGTCGGGTCAAGAAAAAAGATGTCGTACATGTCGCCGCCGATCGCCCGCGCCGGACGCAGCGCCGGAGCGATGGAAAATAAAGGACATTCCGGCAGCGGCGGTTGAAGTTTCGGCAGAATGTCGTTCTGGATCATTCTGGCGGCGTTGAGTTCGCCCTCAATTCGTTCACGGGCGGCCACATTTGCCGAAAGTCGTTCGATATAGTTGCGCAGTTCATGCTGCATGGCGGCAAACGCGCCGGCGAGTTCGCCGATCTCACCGCCGCCGCCGGAGGCTGGAATATCCGTGTTGAAGTTGCCGGCCCCGATCAGTTTCGCGGTTTTGGTCAGCGTGGTCAATGGCGCGATCATGCGGCGGACGATCAGTGAGATGCCGATTATCCCCGCCAGCGTAGCCGCCAGATAGACGGCCAGGCCGACCGCAAAGTATTTCCAGAGTTGGTCCGCCACCCAGTTGGCCGGAACCGCCGCGCAGACTTTCCAGCCGTTGCGTTTGGTTGTGGCATGAAACAGCCGGGTTCCGCCCGCAAAAAAGTCGAGGTCGGGTAAAACAACGGTTCCGGCGGCGGTGGACCCCATCATCGACCGGCCGACGGCAAGGTCGCCTGAATCTTTCTTTAACAGTGAAAGCAATGAATAATTGTCCTCCAGATTGCGATTCGGGTGAATGACAAAACTGGAAAATTGAGTGGTCAGAAACCCAAACCCCTCGTCCGAATCCCCGAGCGCCATTTCCTCCAGCAGCGAACGCAGCTGTTCGATGTCCAGATCAACCACCACCGCGCCGGCGAAACTCCGCTCTCCGGCGGCGCCGCGCCGGAAAAACGGCACTGAATAAGAGATCAGCCGCTGGCCGATTCCGCCCTCTGACGGAAACGGATCGACCCACATGCCGGTGCCGCGCTCCCGGGGAACGCTGTACCATTCCCGCTCGAAATAGTCCACACTGTCGCTGCCGATCTGCCGCACCGTCAGTTCGCCGGACTTGACAAAGGCCAGATTCGCACTGTATTTTTCCTTTTTGTCAAGACCATACGGCTCGAAGGCGATCATTATGCCGATGATGCGCGGATCGCCGCTGTAAGCGCTGTAACAGACACCGCGCAGCAGCATATCCACCTCTTCGTCGGTAAGTTCAGACTGCGATTCCAGCGCAAACGCCAGTGTCGCCGCCACCGCTTCCGACCTCGCCAGCAGCTGGTCGATCTGTTCGGCCGTGTTGTTCACCGCCGCCAGACTGCGTTCCTCCAGCCTTTCATTCAGTTTCCGCCATGCCCATGGACCGGCGAACGCCAGCGTGAGCGCAAATACCATGAACAGCAGCGCGGCCGAATAAAAACTGAGCCGGAACGCCATTGACCGGTTGGTGATCTTCACTTTTCAATACCTTTCCCCGGAGTGGACGGCCCCGGACGCCGGATCAGGCCAGCAGCTTGAGACCGGTCGCCGTGTCCGCGTCATTGAAACCAAGTCCGGTGAGCGTGGAGGCGATGCCGAGTGAAAGTACGTCCCCGCCGGTCACGCCCAGCGCGATATTGAAGTCATTGTATTCAAAGCCGCCGTCGCCGACTTTGCCGGTATAGGCGGTGTCCGTCGCGCTGCCGATAAAGACCTCGTAATTCATTCCGATGAGCGCGTCCAGCGAACTTTCCAGCGACTCGACCAAATTGAAACTGCCGGCCTCCACCGTGTCATTGAGCCGAATGGTGATCGTCAGATTACTGTTCCAGCCGGCAACCGTGTTGGCAAAAATCAAATTGCCGTAGCCCGCGGTGCAGTCGAAGCCGAGGCCGACGATTTCACCGGCGGAAAACTCACGCGTGAACGCCGCACTGGAGCCGCCGGATACCGTGATTGCGTCAAAATGCATCACCCGGGCGTCAATCGAACCGGAAAAACCGTCAAATGCAAGTTTGCGCAAATCTTTAACCGTGTTGGAAATGCGCCCGTCTCCAGAGAGAATGCCGGTGAAATTCAGCCTGTTTGTGGCGGTTAGGAAGTCTCCCTTGAAGGTAACCGTGCTTCCGCCGCTCACCGTGCAGTAGTTGTTGCCGCCGCCGTAAATGTTGCCGATGGTGAAATTGCCGCCGGAACTGCCGTCAACGGTGATCGCGGTGCCGCCGTTGACAATCGATTCGGCGCGCACACCGGCCGCACCTGATCCGTTTCCGCCGCCATAGATCGTTCCGATGCTGACGCTTCCCGATACCGCAATCGCCGCACCGCCATTGACGATGCTGGATTTTCCGGCATTGTAACCGCCGCCGTAGATGTTGACCACACTGGCGTTGGAAAATTTAATCGAACTGCCGTTCTGGACAACGCTGACCGAGCCTGCTTCGGCGGTGAAGGTTCCGCCGTTGGCCGCGGCATAGCCGCCGCCATAGATTTCATGGTTGAACACGCCGCCGGTAATGTTCAGTTCGGTTCCGCCGGACACCTGGGATTGTACCGTTACCGCGCTGTTCATTCCCGCCGCCCAGGCCATGCCGCCGCCGAAAACGTAGTTGGAAACCGTGCCGCCGGAGATGTTGATGACCGTTTTTCCGGAAACTTCACTGACTCCGGAGACCGACGACACATAACGGTTGCCGGCGTAAACCTGGGCCGTCACCGTGCTGTCGCCGGAGATGTTGAGTGTGATGTTGCCGTAGACGTTGTTCGGGCCAGCGGTCAGCGACACCGAGGTGGTTCCGCCGTAGAGATAGCCGGCCACCGAACTGTTCTCAATGTAAACCGCTATTTCGGAGGGGCTGAACGACCCGCCGGCGGTAGTCGCTCCGGCACCGTAAAGCGCGGCGGTAACGCTCGACCCGTTGACCATCCGGATTGTGATTGCGCCGTCAACCGATTGGTCGCGGCCGATGCCGCCGCCGAAAACGCTTCCGGCTTTGGTGTCGTCCAGCGTAAGCGCGATATTGCCGTAAATGCTGGCCGAGCCGCCGGCGTGGGCGTTGCCGCCGTAAATGAATCCAATGTTCGAGCTGATTGCTGAAAGCGTAATGTCGCCGAACATCGTGCAGCTGCCGGAAGCAAGTTTCCCGAATCCAGCCACAATGCTAAGCGTTTGATTGTCAACACTTTCACTTAATGGACTGAAATATCCCTGCCCTTCGGTGTTGATTCCGGCGCCGAGATATTCGTTTCCGACCCGGATTGCCGCCTGAAAGCCGTTGGCGCCAACGCTCAGCTTGAGCCATTTTCCGGTTTCGCCGAGCTGAGTCCAGACGTCGGCCGCCACGGTGTAGGTGTTTCCGCCCAGCAGCACCGAATATTCCGACTTCAAATATTTTTCATATCCGCTGGTCATTATCGTATAAGTGGCGCTGACCGCGTTGCTTTCAATATAATAGCCGATATTGCGGAATTTTGTTAATGTTGAAGCATCGGCCATGGCTTCGCTTTCGATGTCGCTTCCGAATGAGAAGTAGAGGTCGAGGGTTCCTCCGGTCGCCTGAATTTTATCCAGACCGCTGGCGGCCTGAAACAGGAATATCCGGTTGGCGCCGCCGGCAAGTTCAACCGTTGCGCCGAAGTTGGCGTTGCGCCGCAGATAAAGCGAATCGTTGTAAGCGCCCGGATTGTCGATATAAATCGCGTATGAGGCGCTGCCGTTTACCGTGGCGTTGATTGAGCCGTTGATCTCCAGATTGACAAATCCGGCATAAATACCGTAGGCCGTGCTCGGGATGTTGCCTCCGACGCCGTTCGAGCCGGTGACCGTCACCGAAATGTCGCCGACGCTGGCGGTGGCGGTGGCGTTGCCGAACGTCCGGTTGCCGGCGTAGATGCCGTACCCGTGCGCCTGGCCGGGCGCGCCGCTGGCGGTGCTGCCGGAAACGGTGACGTTGATCGCACCGATGAATTTTGTGTTGAGGATGCCTTCGCGGGCGATGACGCCGTAACCGTCGGCGATGGCGTCGGTTCGGCCTTCGATGCC
>JAEWSS010000043.1 GCA_023459755.1 Verrucomicrobiota bacterium
GCCTTGACCGGAACGATCTGTTCCGAGGTCAATCCCATTGTCGAGAAAAAACTTTGATTTTCCGTCGGATCGCTCCACAAATCGCCGGCGTAAACCTTGAAGCCGTATTCTTTGGCCAGAAAAACGGAAGTCAGTCCCTGGCCGCTGCCAAGGTCGAGTACGGTTGCTCCGGAGGGAATTTTGTGATGCCGCAATAGCTCCTCCGCGAGTTTGACCGGATTGGGGCCCATCATTTTTGCGTTGAGTTCGGGGGTGTCATACTTTTTACTTTTCGGATAATTCATGCTAAGATCCTTTCAAGGCGGCGGGCATATTCTGATTTGTCGTCTGCCGCGTCATATTGGTTCAACAATAAATAGAACGGCGCGTAAAATTGAAGCGCCTCATCCTCCGGGGACTCCGAGCCGTTTTCGCGGAATAAATCGGCGAGATACACCAGTACTCCGCGCCCGAAATACTGCTGATACAGCGCCCCCATCCCGGGCGAGCGATACTGCTCCAGTGTCAGCATCCGGCGAAACGCCGACGCAAAATCATTCTCCGTCCAATGCCGGAACATCTCAATCGTGAAGCGCACCAGTTCCGCATGGGCAACGTTGCGATAACTCTTTGGCGCATCGGCATATCCTACCGTCGGCAGACGGCAGTGCTCGGCATATTGACGGTCATACTCCTCCATCCGGCGCAGAATGCTTTCAAAAATATCACGCTTGCCGGCATAGTGTCGATAGAGCGCGCCCTGCGTAATACCAAGTTTTCCGGCAATATCACGCATGGATACCGCCTCATAACCGTTCTGCGAAAACAGTTTTAACGACTCGGATAAAATTTTTTCTTTCGTGCTTTCCATCAGATCCCCATGTTGTAAACGATCGTTTACTTGTAATATAGTGAACGTTTGTTTACCTGTCAAGTTGAAAATCTGGAAAAAAGCATTTTTTTGTGTCGTCAGCCATTTAGACGCCGTCCGCGGATGTTGCGAAGGTGAAATCGGGGTTTTTGTCGAAGAATCGTTGGCGAAATGCCGCCTATACTGCTATTTTATTAACGGCAGCCATCGGTGGGCGGGGCGGGATGCGAAGCGGACATGAACGGAGTTTCGGTAAACAGTTTTCCGGAAAACGCGGCGGATGCACCGTCTCCGTTCAGTCGGGGAGGGGATTTTTAACGCGTTCAATTCGTTCAGCCCGCCTTCCGGCGCGGCGCGCACTGCGGCGTGTTGTCCGCGACCGGATGAAAAAAGACAAAACAATTATTTGGAGAATAATCAATGAATTCCGAGACGACGCTTTGGGCTCTTCTTGCAACCGCCGTCCTGACCGGTGTGATACACACCATCGCCGGTCCGGATCACTATCTGCCCTTCATCGCGATTGCCGGGAGCCGTCATTATTCGTGGCTTAGAACCGTGTTTTGGACGCTGGTCTGCGGCGTCGGCCACGTTGGCAGCGCGCTGCTGCTGGCGGCTGCATTTATCGCGTTTGCGCATTTTCTTGGCGAAGAACACCTGGCGTGGCTGGAGGCGTGGCGTGGCGACATCGCCGCCTACGCGTTGATCGGCATTGGCGCGGCGATTCTTCTTCACGCGGTTCATGCGCGCTGGCGGAGCCGTCCGCAGGTTCACCGGCATGTCCGCGCGGACGGAACAATCCAGACGCATACACACACCTTGGAAATGCATCCGCATGATGGAGAAAAGAACAAACTTTCATACTGGGTGATCTTTATTATCTTTGTTTTAGGGCCGTGCGAAGCCTTGTTCCCGCTCCTGACCGCCTCGGCGGTGCTGGGAACGGCGAGTGTGATCCTGGTGGCGGCGGTGTTCAGCGCGGCGACGATTCTGACCATGCTTGGCGCGGTAACCGCCGGACTGCTGGGGCTTAACGCTCTGCGTTTGCCGTGGCTGGAGAAATTCGCCTCGGAAATTGCCGGTGCAACGGTTATGCTCTGCGGACTTGCCATCGTTGTATTGGGCTGGTAACCGGCAGCGACGGTGCGCCCGCATGCCGGCTCCAGCCGCCAGCGGTCAACGGCGGTTAACCGTAATAAGCAGGTCTCCGGAATAGGACACATTCATTGTTTCGCCGGCCGTCATAGTCGTTGGCGTATTGGATGAGCCGCCGGAGGCGGGGCGGTCGAACACCGTCAACAGAAGATCGCAGTTTGCGGTGATTTTACATTCCAGATCGCGTTCTTTCAGGTTGGCCTGATAATCGACGACAAAATAGGCATATGTGCCGTCGGCGGCGCGGCGAACTGAAACGATCGCCCCTTCCGGCGGCGCGATCGACAACGGCAAAGTTTTTTCAGCCTCCGCGGTCAACTCTGCGAGTTTCTGCTGATATTCCGGGGCAATTGTTCCCGGCAGTCCGCTGTCGCGGCGATTCTCCATCGGCTGTCCGATGCGCGGCTCGTGAAAAAATGAGCATTGTCCGCCGTCAACTGCCGCGATCATCTGTTCAAGCGTTTCGGCGCGCGGCAGGTTCCATTCATTGCGGGTGCCGTTTTCACCGCACAGGACCAGTCGGCCGCCGGAGCGGACGAATTCGACGATCGCGTTTATTTCCGCGTCGTTCAGCGCAAACGCCCGATAAAGGATCAGGGTGTGATAGGGGGCGCGTTCGAGCGTCGGCAGTTTTTCGGTGAAAACGGCGTCAACCGGCACCCCCTGACCGGCCAGCGCGGCGTAAATGCGGACAAAATCAAAGTAATCGTTCTGGTTGGCGCGGGTTGGAATTCCGGCGGTCAGCGACCGTTCGGAAACGGCCAGTGCAACCGGGGCGGCGGAAACCCGCCGCCGCAGCACGTCCTCGTGGTCGGCGATGAAGCCGAACACCCCGTTGAGCCGCTCCCAGTATTCCGGATTCCAGTTGTTTACCAGATCGCCGCCGAGATCGTCCAGTGCGAGCGCTTTGCCGCCATGCTGCCAAAAGCTGTTGGCGTCGCGGTATTTGTCGCAATACACCAGGGTCCAGAGCTGGAGTCCGTCCCCCCAGGCCAGTCCGTTGAGCAGCGACCGGGTGAAACTGCGCGGACTTTTACAGGCATAACCGGTTCCCGGCCACATGATTACGGTTGAGTTCAACGCGCAGGAGTTTTTCAGCAGCTGCAGCGCGACGCCCTCCTGAAGCGAGCCGTTGTTGTAAAGGTCGGTTCCGATGTAGTCGAAGTATTTTCCATAGGCGGTGTAGCTGCACGCCGGAGTATCCAGCGGAACGGTGTTCTGAATGACGATCGACGGCAACAGCGACTTTGCCCGAGTTGCGTCGAAAAACGGTTTCAGGCTTTTCGGTGCGTAGTCGGCTTTGAATTGCTGATACTCCATATATGCCGTCCATTCGGCATCGGTCTGCGGAATCCCGGAAAACGGAGTGTCCGGCAGTGGCGGCAGGCCGCGGGCGGCAAGCTCCGGATTGCGGCGGGCGACAAATGCGCGGTAATCGGAGAGAAAACCGGGAGCGTCGATTAATTTTTTGAACTGGTGATGATTGTCGCGGATCGCCGGTTCATCCACCTGTAATCCGGCGAAGAGCGGCATGGCGGAATACTTGGCGGTAAATATCCCGGCGTCGGCCGTCATTTTTTCGGGATGGCCGTAATATTGATATGAAATGATGTCGTTGTCCAGAAACGGCGCGCCGTCCGCCCAGACCGTGAACGGTATGACGGAATTTGCGGCGAACTCCGCGATTCGCGCCTGCTTTGCCGCTTCTCCGCCGACCTCGCGCTTGACTACCAGACTCGCCATATTCGCACCGGCCGCGGCCAGATGTTTCGGCAGATGGTTGATGTCGTAATTGTAACCGGGATGCACCAGCCGGTTGTGCCCGGCCGACACGTCGGTGACGTCGATCGCCCGAATGAACACCCGGCCGTCAATTATATCCTTTACGCTGCCACGCGTACGGTAAACCAGCCCTTGGCGGAACGGCTCGGCGGTATCGATAAACTTTGTAACCATGTCGTCGGCTTCGCGCTCAAAAGTTTTTATAGCGGCGGCGAAGTCGGCGATTTTACGCATGAGTTCGGGATTCCGGCCGGAATCGGCGGCGGACGCCGGAAGCCCGTCTTCAAGCCGCACGACCAGCTTTTCGATTTTATCGGTTTTGAACGGGTTGGCGCCGGAAAATACAGGTTTTCCGTAAACGTACAGATTTATCGTTGTATTGCCGCCTTTGTCGCAGTCAACACCTTCAACGATGAGTTCGACCGGCCCGTCGGGAACCGGTTCCGGCGGCTTTACTTCCGTTACCGCAAAGCGGTGCGGCGTGCGATTTCCGTAGACGAACAGCATCTCGCCGGTGGGGAAGGGGGCGTAGCTTTTTCGGTAAACGCCGACCGAAAACGACGCAAGCGGCACTTTGAAGCAGGTTCCGTCCGCCCACTTGAAGGTGAAACTTTTGAACCCGATCCACTCCGAATCCGGCGACGCGGAATCCTCGGTATTCTCCACCATGATCGGGTAACTCTGCGGTGGGCGGCGCAAATAAAGTTCATTCCTTATGGCCGCGCGTTCCTCTTCAAGTCGCAGGAATCTGTTCCGCAGTTCGGCGTCCAGATTTTTCCCCTCGTCCAACAGCTCCGGCGGAATCGACTTTCCCTGACGCACCGCTTCCGCGAGATCGTAATTCGCCATGTCAAGCCGTCGT
>JAEWSS010000044.1 GCA_023459755.1 Verrucomicrobiota bacterium
GGTTCGGCGTGAAGGCGCCGAACCGATGCGTGATCTCGGCGGATTGTTTCTGCATGAAAAGGCCGCGGCGTATAATCCCGGGCCTTCGCTGGCAAACGCCTCTTCGATGAAATACCGCGACTTCTGGAAAAAACTGAACGCCTTCGAGGGCGATATTTTCGGTAA
The DNA here is from genome assembly GCA_023459755.1 of Verrucomicrobiota bacterium. Taxonomy (GTDB): domain Bacteria; phylum Verrucomicrobiota; class Lentisphaeria; order Victivallales; family Victivallaceae; genus CALXXL01. The sequence goes on from JAEWSS010000044.1 coordinate 166, forward strand.
TAAAGTGGCCGAAGCCGCCGGGGTTCCGGCCGACCGGCCGCTGGAGCTGATTGCCCGGGGAAGCGAACTTGATCTGGCCGGTTGTTCAGCCTGGAAGCTGACGGTGAAGAGCATGAGTACGCTGTGCTCCGGCGAACTGGCGCTGGTCAGGGTTCGCGGCACCCGTCAGGTGATGCTGCTGCAGCTGGACAGTTCGCGTACCAATTTGGTGGGGCGCAAGCTGTTCCGCAAGTCGAACAAGTCATTGAAGCTGTCCGAAGAGTTCTTTGATGCGATAATCCCGGTGGAAAAGATCGAATTCATTCCGCACGGGTGGGTATAAAAATATAGAAAGAAGACATTATGCGTGAGCGGAGAAAACCATCGTCATTCGGCCGGATTCTGCTGTTGATGCTGGGCTTTCTTTGTTTGATGATGGGCGGTGTGTGGCTGTTCTCATCCTGCGTCGGGGCGGTTCGCAGCGAGCCGCCGGCGTCCGCGGCGCTGAATCTTGATGACGATGACGCGGCGGACGCGGTCGAACCTTCGGCCGTCCCGGAAGTCAGCGAGGCCGACGTGCTTCCGGACGAGAGCGATTTCGACGGCGCCAACAATGAAGTCGGCAGTTTTGCCGGATAACGGCGGAGAGGATTTGAGATGGATATTGTCGAGTTGCTGAAGGTGGTGATTCTCGCCGCTTTTCAGGGGGTGGCCGAGTTTCTGCCGATCAGCAGTTCCGGACATTTGCAGGTGCTGCAGTTTCTGCTGGGAACCAATCCGGAAAGCGATTTGTTTCTCAACGTGGTGCTGCACGCCGGTACGCTGCTGGCTATTCTGGTATTTTATTTTTGGGAATTGTGGAAGATACTGGCGAAGCGCGAGTACGGATTGATGCTGGCGGTGATTGTTGGTACGATTCCGGCCGGACTGGTCGGCGTGGCGATCAAAAAATGCGGCATGGAAGACGCTATTTTCGGTCCGCTGTGGGTTCCGGCCGCCGGTTTTGCAGTGACCGCGCTTCTGTTGTGGTTCGCTATGCGCGGACGTTCCGGTGAAGACGGCGACAAAGGCGCGGTGGCGATTGAAAAAATTTCGCTGCGTCAGGCACTGCTGATCGGTGCGGCGCAGGCGATAGCGATCACGCCGGGTATTTCGCGGTCGGGTTCGACGATCGCCGCCGGACTCAAGTTCGGGCTGAAGAAGGCCGACTGCGCGCAGTTTTCGTTTCTGCTGGCGATTCCGGCCATCGGCGGCGCGGCGCTCCTGGAGTCGCTGGACGCGATAAAGGAAAAAATGGTGATTACGGCTTCCCAGGCGCTGATCTGGGGAATCGGATTCGCGGTTTCGGCGGTTGTGGGTTACATTTCATTGAAAATTCTGCTGCGGCTGCTGCGGCGCGGCGACTTCCGGTGGTTTTCATTGTATCTGCTTGCGGCTTCGATGTTCACATTCGGGCTGTGGGTCGGATCACAAATTCATAGGTGATTTTTATGGACGGAAAAATTCTTTTCATCGGTGCCGGAAAAATGGCGACCGCCATTGCCGGCGGCATGGCCCGGCGCAATCCGGAGGATAAAAAACGTATTGTTGCGTTCGATCCGAATCCCAAGGCGGCCGCGGCTTTTGCCGCCGCCACCGGCTGTGCGGTGAATAGCGACGACGTGAAGCCGCTGACCGCCGGCGCCGGGATAATCTTGATCGCGGTAAAGCCGCAGTATCTGGCGGCGGCGCTGGAGCCGGTGCGCGGACTGACGGCGGACAAACTTATCATATCGATCGTTGCCGGTGCCGAACTGGCCACGCTGGTCGAACTTACCGGCGGAAGCCGGGTGGTGCGGGTGATGCCGAACACTCCGGCGCTGGTCGGCGAAGGGGTGGCGGTCTACGCCTGCTCCGGCAAACTGACGGCGGCTGACGCGGCGGCGGTCGAGAACATTCTCGGCGCGGTCGGCAGGGCGTTCCCCGGCGAAGAGCGCTGGCTGAACGCCGTGACCGGACTTTCCGGCAGCGGCCCGGCCTATGTGCTCGAGTTCATCATGGCGCTGGCCGACGGCGGCGTGCGCGAAGGTCTGCCGCGCGATCTGGCGCTGGAACTTGCGATTCGGACGGTGATCGGTTCGGCGAAACTGGCCGCCGAGTCCGGGCTGCATCCGGCGGTGCTGCGCGACCAGGTGATCTCTCCCGGCGGAACCACCGCGGCCGGAGTGGCCGAACTGGACCGCTGTGCGTTTCGCAGTGCGGTGGCCGAAGCGGTCGTGGCGGCCTCCCGGCGTTCGGCCGAACTTGGAAAGCATTGAGAATTATGACCCGGCTTGAAAATTGCGCCAGTGTGATAATTCCGGTTTACAACGAGGAAGACACCATCGTTGACGTGGTGAACCGGGTGCTGGCGCGTCCGGAAGTCGGCGAAGCAATTATTGTAAACGACTCGAGTACCGACGCCAGTCGTGAGAAACTTTCAGTTTTTTCCGGCGATCCCAAAGTGCGGCTGTTCGAACAGCCGTGCAACATGGGCAAAGGCGCGGCGCTGATCCGGGGATTTGCCGAGGCAAAGTGCCGGTTCGTATTGGTGCAGGACGCCGATTTTGAATACTCGCCGGACGAATATCCGAATATTCTCGCGCCTTTGGCCGACGGTCGCGCCGACGTGGTGTACGGTTCGCGTTTTATGGGGACTCCGGGAATGGTGCGGTTTTTCCGGCATGAGATGGGCAACAAGTTTCTGACCTTCTGGAGCAATGTTTTTTCCGACATCAATCTTTCGGACATGGAGACCTGCTACAAGGCGTTCCGCCGCGAGGTGATCCAGAACCTCAATCTGTCGAGCATGCGCTTCGGCATTGAGGTGGAGCTGACCGCCAAGGTCGCCGCCGCCCGGATGCTGCGCATCTGGCAGACGCCGATCTCCTACCGTCCGCGCCGCTACAACGAGGGAAAGAAAATTACCTGGAAAGACGGCGTGGCCGCGTTGTGGCATATCTTGAAATTCAACTGCCTCGCCTCCAAAAAAGAGTTTTATAAACGCCCGTGGAGCGAAGTTCTGACCTCCGGAGGCGACGGGGACGGGGATAAATGATCTGGGGTGTGCTGCTCATTGTTGTGACACTTACCGCGGCTGTGTTCGCCGCGATGCTGTTTGTGCAGTATCGCCGGTTCACCGCGGTGATCGGTGAACTGGAGCGCAAACTGGAGGTTGAACGCAGCGACTTCGGTGTTCGCACCGCGAGTTTCCGGATTGAGAATGAACAGCTTCAGACCGAGCGTGAAAAAATGCTGCGCGAAAAGGATCGGCTTACCGAGCAGAAATTCGCCATGGCCGAGGCAAACCTTACCATGCTCGAACTCAAGGAAAAACTTACCGAGCAGACCGCCGAACTGAAAAAGCAGAAATTCGCCATGGCCGAGGCAAACCTCAAGATGCTGGAGCTTAATGAAAATCTGGCGGCCGAAAAGGAGCGTTCGGCCAGACTGCTGCGGAATATTCTGCCGGAACGGGTCATTGCCGATCTGGGCGAAACCGGACACAGCGAACCGGAGCTTTTCGAGCATGTCACGGTTTTTTTCTCGGATATTGTCGGCTTCACCGCCATTTCCGGTACGCTTGATCCGGCGCTGCTGATCTCCGAACTGAGCGATATTTTTACCGAGTTCGACCATATTTTTGTCAGGAACGGCTGTGAACGCATCAAGACTATCGGCGACGCCTATCTGAGCGTTTCCGGCATGCCGTCGCCGGACGCCGGACATTTCAGC
>JAEWSS010000045.1 GCA_023459755.1 Verrucomicrobiota bacterium
ACGGCATTGCCGGTGAACCCGATAAGACCGCCGGTGCCGCCGCCGACCGCGCCGGAGTCAGCCACTTCGCCGTTGCGTTTGAGCGCGCCGGCCGGAGAAGATGGATCGACCATGTTGAAATAACCGAAGTTGACCGCAACCAGCGCATTGTCGCGCTCGGCCATTTTGCTGACGGTCATGCGGGTTTTGTCGTCACAAACGCCGATGCCGATTTCGACCGACGGGTCGTTGAGGTCGGCCGCCGCCAGCGAGATCACCTGAGGTCCGCCGTACAAATTGGAGTATTCGTACTGCCAAACCGTCACGCCGTCGGAAAGCCGGGTTGAAACGATTTTGTCCGGCGAGGCGAAGACGTCCGCCTCGGCCGCGCCGTAAACACTTGAAAGCACCAGAAATATCGCGCACGCACTCAGGAATTTATGTATACCCATCGTAGTCTCCATGGTTGTTTGTTACCAAACTTAGCGCCATAAAGCGGATTTTTCAAGCTCCCGGTCTTGATTTTTTGCATTTAACAGGCTATAATGCTGAACACTAAAAAAATCTCACGGCAAAAAGGAACACCGCCCGATGAAAACCGAAAGAATGTTGTGCGCGGCCGCGATCGTGTTGATGATGGTCACCGCCGGATGCGCATCCAGCGAACGGATGAACCGGATGACCGACAGTTACAGCAAACCGAGTTCGTCGCGGCTTTCCGGCGCGCGCTGGGCAAACGGCGCCGACCGCTTCACCGGCACCCAGATCAACGTCTGGCCGTTTTTCACCCGCAGCAATGAATATTATTCCGCATTATGGCCGATTTTCGACAGCGACCGCTACGGCATGGCCGTCCGTCCGTTTTTCAATCAGGAGGGTGACGAATACGCGGTTCTGTTTCCGCTCTGCGCCTGGAACCCGGTCAACGGCGACGGCTGGGCCGTCAACACCTACTGGACAAAAAGCTGTTTCGGCAGTTTCCCATTGTTCCACTTCGGCCCCAAATTCAATTATGTTGTTCCCGGCGTGTTCTGGAATAAAGACGGCGGCGGCGCGGTGATTCCGGCGCTCACTTTCTGGGGCAGAGACGACGACGGCGACCGCTGGTTCGCGTCCCCGCTGGCCGGCGGAATGTTTTCCGGCAATCCGGAAAAAAACTGGTGGATGGTGCTGAACACCTACGGCGACCGCGACAACTCCGGCTGTTTTCCATTGTTTCACTTCGGCCCCGAATTCAATTATGTTGTTCCCGGCGTGTTCTGGGATAAAGACGGCGACGGCGCGGTGCTTCCGGCGCTCACTTTCTGGGACGACGACGGCATATACTCTCTTGTACTGATGTCAAAATATGAATGGAACGGCGACTTCAGTTCATTTCCGCTGCTCACATTTTACGACAACCAGGATCTGACGTGTCTTCCGCTGCTCACGTTTATCAATCACAGCGCAAACTCAAGCTGGTTCTGGACGCCGCTGGCCGGAGGAACCTACCGCGCGGCGGCTCCCGAATACGACTGGTGGTCGGTTCTCAACGTGTATAGTTACGACACCGGCTTCGGCATGGCGCCGCTGTTCTCATGGCGGAACGACAAAAATGGCCGCATGCTTTGGCTGCTGCCGTTTTTCTGCAAAATGTCGCGGTCGGATGAATTTTACGACAATTCGTTCCGCTTCCTGTTTTCCCCGTTCTGGAGTCAACAGCGGGAACTGGCTTTCACCCCCGGCGATCCGCTTTTCCATCTCAGTTACAGCTGGTCACCGGAAGACGAAAGGGAAAAAGCCGCGGCCGTTGCCGGCTATACCGGCGACGTCAACGATCGCGAGGCGTTCACCCGGTTTCTCTGTGAAAAATATCCGGAGTCGGTACAGCCGGCGGAACGCACGACCTGCGGGATTCCGCTTCTGGTCGAACTTGGTTTTGCCGACGAGCAGAATAACGGCTGGCCGTCGCCCTTCGGACTGCTGTTCTCGTATCAGGAGGAAGGCGACTCGAATTATGAATTCACCTTCCTGACCTCTTTGTTTTGCGAACGGAAGAAAAGCAGCCGACGCAACAGCCTGTCCATGTTGATGTCGCTGATAAAATTCGACGCGACCAGATCACGAAACACTCCGGATGACCGCACTTTGACCGCGCTTGAAAACGCCGAACGTCAAATCATGGTTCAGGCGACCCTTACAAAAAATCGAACTGAAGAGCGCCGAGCCGAACAGGAAAAATTAGTGAACACCGCACTGGCGACCGTCCGGGAAAAAGGTATCGAACTGCCGGAGAATCCCGACTGGCAGACCGTCCGCGTCATAAGGCTCAAATACAAAAGCGAGCATCCGCCGGTCGCCGCTCCCCCGCTGGACAAACTGCGCTGGCGGTTGTTCCTGATCCTCGCCTCGGGCGAAAGCACGCCGGAAGCCGCCTCCGGTCAGGTGCTCTGGCAGCTCTGGAACTATCAGCGCCGGGGCGACAAGAGCCAAACCCGCATTTTCCCGTTCTTCAACATCGGCGTCAACGGCGACGAAACCGAATATTCCTGGATATGGGACAAGTTTCTCAGCGTGAAGTCGGACGGCGACGGCGGACTTTCCGGCCGCTTCCTCTTCATCCCGTGGTAAACAGAAGGGCGGCAACGTGGAAATTCGCGCACTGACACTCCATAATATTGATGAGGTAATGGACATTCAACGGGAATGTTACTACGCGATCATTCCGGAGTCACGCGAGGCGATGCTCCGCAAAATCGAGCTTTGCCCGGAGGGATGCTTCGGCGTTTTTTCCAACGACCGGGCGCTCGGTTATATTCTCAGCCATCCGTGGCGGTTCGGGGAAACGCCGCAACTCGACGAGGTGATCGCCGCGTTGCCCGATCCGGCCGACTCATGGTATCTGCACGACGTGGCGCTCAAAAAAGAACTGCGCGGCTCCGGCGCGGCACGGAAACTGGTGGAAAAAGCACTCGCCGCCGGAGCAAGGAAAAATTTTCGCCGGGCGCACATTGTGTCGATTCAGGGGTCGGGCGGATTCTTCAACGCGCTCGGGTTCGCCGCCGCAAAGATCAAGCCCGATCCCAGCTATGGGGAAAATGCGGAAATAATGTTTGTAAATCTGCCGTAACCCGCTTGACAGCCATAATTAATCTGCTATTTTATTTTCTCAGAGGAGAGAAATTGCGATGGCGTCTAAAGCGTTGGCATCATTGTGTCTATGCGCTTTGTTCGCCGGCTGCCGCGTATTCGATCCACCGGAATATACGGCCAGACGAGCGGTGACATTGCTGCAAAACACCGGCAATTACGACCTCCTGAGCGACGTTCAGGAACTGTCGCTCGGGCGGGCGGTGGACATCTCTTTACAGAACAACCCGGACTACCGCGCCGCGTTTCTGGCGGTGGACGCCGCGCGCATGGCCTATTACCAGACACTGGCGGCATATCTGCCGGAATTGTCCGGCGACGGCGCGATCTCGCAGTCGCTGACCAAGTCCACCGGACTGAAAAATCCGCCGGACACCGTTACGCCGTATGACAACGAATTCACCGGCGCGGTCGGCCTGCGCGCCAGCTATCTGGTGTTCGACGGGTTTGCGCGCGAACTCAACACGCTGGCCGCCAGGCAGGAGGAACTTTCACAGGAAGACCTTCGGGTGAACGTCGAGCGGCTGCTCCGCCGCAGTGTCGCCTACGCCTACTGGGACGTTCTGCTGGCCAAAGCGCAGCAGGAAATCGCCGCCGGAGACATTGTTTACCAGAACTCCAATCTGGCGCAGGCCGAAGTGCGCTACCGCGCCGGACACATCTCAAAAAGCGAATTTCTGAACTTCAAGATCATGCTGATCGATTCGCAGGCGCTGATGACCAAGGCGAACGAACAATATAACATCGCGATTTACGCGCTGGCCTGTCTGATGGGGTATCCGTCCGGCACACTGCCGGAAAGTCTGGAATTTCCGCTTTTGGCGCCGGACGGGTCGGCGCCGCTGCTCTCGGCCGCCGCCTGCATCGATCTGGCGCTGGACAATCGTCCCGACCTTGCCGCGCTGTCGCGCCGGATAAAAATTCTCCAATTTCAGAAGTGGAGCAATCTGTCCGACTATCTGCCGCGGATCACCGCCTTCGCCGACACTTCGTATTCGCCGCAGTTGAACAACTATTCCGGCTATTCACTCGAACACCGCGGCTGGAATGCAACCAATTTCACCTACGGCGGCGAACTTAACTGGCTGTTGTTCGACGGACTGCGCTCCTACAACCGGTTCCGCCAGTATCAGGAGTTGGAACATCAGGCGCTGCTCAGTCTGGACGCCGCCGCGCTGCGGGCGATCAACGAAGTGCGGATCGGGTTTGAACACCTCCAGACCGCGCACGCGCTCGTCGAATACTACCGCGAAAATCTCGGCTACATCACCGAACAGCGCAATCTGGTGACGGTGGAATACTGGGCCGGAAATGTGACCATCACCCGGCTCAACGAAGCTCAAAACGAGCTTGTCAACGCCCAAAGCAAACTGGCAATCGAGCTGGCGCAACTGCATAAAAGCGCGGCACAGCTCGCGGCTGCCGCAAACGTCGATATCGGTCTGATTTTACAGGGGAGGTAAAAATGTGGAGATTAATCAAACACAACGCGCTTCTGACAACGGTGACGCTTCTTTTTGCCGCCACCGGCGGATACTACTTTGTCCGGCATCTCAAAC
>JAEWSS010000046.1 GCA_023459755.1 Verrucomicrobiota bacterium
CAGCGCACGGATGTTGCGGCCTTCACGACCGATGATGCGGCCCTTCATTTCGTCGTTCGGCAGCGGAATGGTGGCGGTGGTGCGCTCGTAGGTGCAGTCCGAGGCGTAGCGCTGGATCGCGTAGGTCAAAATGCGGCGCGACTCTTTTTCGGCGCGCTGTTTTGCCTCTTCAACTATGTCGCGCACCAGAAGACCGGACTCATTGACCACTTCGTTTTTGAGTTTTTCCAGCAGTATGTCACGGGCTTCGTCGCGGCTGAGCTGGGCGACGTGTTCGAGTTGTTCGATCTGCTCGGATATTTTTTTCTGCAGTTCCTGCTCGCGGGTGTTCAGCCGTTCGCGGATCAGGTTGTTTTCCTGAACCTGTTTTTCAACGTCTTTGATTTTTGCGTCGAACTGGTCGCTTTTGCGTTCCAGCGCCTCTTCGCGCTGGGAGAGGCGCTTTTCGTTGTTCTGCTGTTCCTTGCGCCGTTCGCGGATCTCGTCCTCGAATTCTTCGCGCATCTTCAGGATGTCGCTCTTTGCCGCCACTTTAGCTTCGCGCTGAATATGTTCGGCCTCTTTGCGGGCGTCAGCCTTGATCTGTTCGGCGTATTTCCCCGCCGACTTGCGCCGGGAGTTCTGAATCAGCGCGGTCATTATCGCTCCTACGATGAGCCCCACGGCCGCCGCCGACAATCCGATGATTGCATTCATTGTCGTGTCCTTTTGTTCTTGCTTTTTTTAAAAATAGATCATTTCTTTTTCCGTTACCGCCATATCGAGCCGACGGTCATGCGCCTCGCCCGGGATGGCCCCCAATTCCTGGAAACTGAAAAAAACCCCCAGTTTCCGCCCTCCTGCTCCGGCGAGCAGTCGGTCATAGTACCCCCTGCCGCGTCCGAGCCGGTTCCCGGTGCGGTCGAACGCCATGCCGGGAATTATGTAACTCAACAGTTCGTCGCACTCTTTCCGAGACGCCGCCGGAAGTTCCGCCAGCGGTTCGGGAATGTGATACCGCCCCTCGCGGAGCATGGTCGAAAAATCTTCGACCTCAACCATTTCATACGCTTTGATGTCGCAATTGAACCTGGGCAGAAACAGCCGTTTGCCGCGACGCTGCGCCCATTCGACGAATTCCTCAAGGTCGGGTTCATCGCTTCCTGAAGAAAATATGCCAATCATTCCTACGGCGTTCCACAACTTTTCACAACACAGCCGACCGCAGATGCCGGCGCTGTAAATTTTGCGCTGTTCGGAGGTAAGCGTCTGGAGTTTTTCCCGGACTTCGCGGCGCAGTTGTGTTTTGTCAATCATTTTTCCGGTCTCTTTCCGCCTGCGTCCGCAGTTTATCCCAGTAGTCGAGCCGCTCCTTGATTTTTGCCTCGTATCCGGCTCCCGATCCGTTGATGACATAATATTTTTTGGGAACCGTCATATAATCCTGAACCGCGAAGCCGCCGGTGCTGTGCGGATATATGTAGCCTTCCTGATGATGGTTTTCCCGGCCGCCGGCGGAATTTTTGTCGCGCAGAATATTCGGTATCGGCTGAACCCGGTTGTGCTGAACGTCGTCCAGCGCCGCGCCGATCGCCCGGTAGGAGGCATTGCTTTTGGGGGCGGTGGCGCAGTAGGTTACCGCCTGAGCCAAAATTAATTTGGCCTCCGGCAGACCGACAAAATCCACCCCGTGCATGGCGCTTACCGCCACGGTCAACGCCCGCGGATCGGCATTGCCGACGTCTTCCGAGGCGAAAATAACGATTCTGCGGGCAATGAAGCGGATATCTTCGCCGGCGTCCAGCATTTTTGCCAGATAATATATTGCGGCGTCCGGATCGCTGCCGCGCATGCTTTTTATAAAAGCGCTGGCGGTGTCGTAATGGCCGTCGTCGCCGTAGTTTGCAATCTTTTTCTGGATTGACTCCATTGCGTCTTCCAGTTTTACCGTCACCGTGCCGTCCGCGTTGCACGGGGTGGTGGTGGCAGCAAGCTCAAGTGCGTTCAGCGCCCGTCTGGCATCGCCTTCGCAGGCGGCGGCAAGAAATTTTGCGGCCGTCTCTTCAAGTTTTACCTGCCCCTCCGGCCAGGCCCGCGGATCGTTCACCGCCCGGTCGAGCAGCGTCAGAATGTCCGCCTCGGAAAGCGGCTCAAGCAGAAAAACCAGCGACCGCGACAGCAGCGCCCCGACTACATAAAACTGCGGGTTGTGCGTGGTGGCGCCGATCAGCCGGACATTTCCGTTTTCCACGTCCGGCAGCAGCGAGTCCTGCTGCGACTTGGAGAAGCGGTGAATTTCGTCCACAAACAGAATGGTGCGGCGGCGGTGCAGCTGGTAGCGGGTCAGTGCCGCTGTGACTTCGCGCCGGATGTCGGCCACACTGCTGGTGACGCCGGACAGCCGGACAAAGGTGCAGTCGGTGGTGTTCGCAATAATTTCGGCCAGACTGGTTTTACCGGTTCCCGGCGGTCCGGAAAGGATGATCGAGCTGAAACGGTCGGCTTCCACGGCGCGGCGCAGAAGTTTGCCCGGGGCAAGCAGATGCTGCTGCCCGGCATATTCGTCAAAGGTGCGCGGACGCATGCGTGCCGCCAGCGGCTGCGGCGCCGAAACGGCTCCGGCCGCGCCTTTATGTTCTTCCGCATCGAGAAAATTAACCTGTTCCATCCCCTGATCAGAGCAAGAGCGGCGCCGGACATCCGTATCGATCGGACGATTAGCTATGGCAGACAGCAGACAATCGCCTCCGCGGCTTTCGCACTCATTTTTTTGCGACTGCCCGGAGGAATATGTTTTACGCCCCGGCGCGGAGTTGTGCTCCGTCCGTTTCGTGACGCTCCCAATAAAATCGTACCGGCGAACTGATATTCAACGTAAGCTCACCTTCCATATATAAAATTATATCAAAGCGCTGTTCCGGCGACAGATTGTCGCACGGCTCGCTGTACCTTAATATAACAACCGGAATGGAAAAAAAAAGCCTGAAATTTAAAAAAACACAAGTTTTTTATGAATTTTCCATTTCGGCGGGAAACAGCGGCATTTCGGTAAGGCGCAGCGTGGTGAATCCGTAAGGGATCAAGCGGATTTTTCGCACCAGGCCGAATCCGTCCGACTCCGGCAATTCGGAGCAGACGCCGCGGCAGCCCGGAGCCGTCCGCCAGGTCAGGCGGCGCATTGTCGCCTCCAGCGCAAGCGGCGAATCGCCGGACTTGAAAAAATCAATATCATTGCCGGAACGCACCGCATCCAATTTTGCGTCGGCGAATGCGAAGTTCCAGTCTCCGACCGGTGCGACCTCATAGTCGCAGTATGGAAACTTGCGTTCCACATTGTCGCGCACATATTCAAGTTTGCGCCATTCGCCCTGAATCGGCAATGCAAAAACGAGATTGCCGCGCCGGGCGCAGTGAAGACCGTAAGGCCGCGTTTCCAGTCGGGGTTCAAACTCAAGTTTTACCCGGACTTCGCTTCGTCCGGCCGGCCAAACGCGGCGCACTGCGCAGATTTTTCCGGGCAGGACCGACCTGCCGTCCACCGTCGCTCGAACCGCCGACTTCGGAATCCGTATCTCCAGCGTGAACTCCAGCGCTTTTTCCGCCGTGACAATATAGTTCAGCGTATCGTTGAACGGGTAGCCGGTTTCCAGCATGCACGTTGCATTAACGCCGTCATGCCGGAAGTCAACCGAGCTTGGCAGAAGAACGGCGGAGAAAATGCCGCTTTGTGAGCGCATAAATGACGCCAGCGCCAGCTTCGGCCAGCCCTGACCGAAATTCGCGGTACAGCAGCCGTAACATGGCTCCAGCCCGAACAGCCCGGATTCGCCGTTGTTGGTTGTCCAGACCGGAGTTTTTTCAATCAGACAGCCGATCTGATTGACCTCCTGATCGTATTGATGCGTCCACATGTCGGCCGAAACCGCGGCGGGGAGGGCGTTGAACGCCAGCAGCTCCAGCCGGTCGCCCCATTCCGGGTCGCCGGTGGCGGCCAGCAAAAGCTCCTCCGAGTACATTGCTTCGACCACCGCGCACAATTCGGTGCCTTGAATCGGAGAGTTTCCGGCCAGACATTCGTCGCCGTTGAAAAGTCCCCATGCGTTGCCGTGACGCGCCCGGATCGCCTGCAAAAGGGTTGCCGCGCTTTTGTCCGGTGCTCCGGAACCGGTCATGATGCCGAGTGCTTCGCCTTTCAGCGCCATCGCCAGATTGACTACGTGCAACTCGTAGCTCCAGTTTTTTGACTTGCCGGTTTGCGGCAGCCGGTCGATCAGCGTTCGATAGTCGAACCCCTGCCGGCGCAGTTCGGCCGCCAGTTCCGCCAGCCACGGTTCCGGAGTCTGCCGGTTGAGCCATTCGATCGGGATCAGACACTCAAACCAGCGGAATTTCCCCCAGTTGAACAGCGGAAATTTTGCAATGTGCGTTTGCAGACATTTCAACGCCCGGCTGACCGCGGTGATGATATGCGGCTTCTGCCCGGGAAAACAGTCGGCGGCCGCGGTCAGAACTTTACAGATCAAAAAGACCGCCCAAACATCGTATCCGGCACGTTCGGACTGCGGACAGGGGCACGGCCAGCCGTCCGGCTCCTGGCGTGACAAAATGGCGGAGACGTATTTTTCGGCTTTCGACTTCAGCACGGGATCGTCCAGCAGAACGGCCAGCGGTATCAAGCCGTCCAGCCAGTATGGAAAACGCTCCCACCCCTCGCGGTCGCCGCCGATCCAGCGGCTGTCGCGGACGTCCGGCCACACCGCGTCAAGGTTGCCGCACAGTCCGGACGCCTGAGTCTGAAGCTGGCGTTTCAACCAGCCGGAAACCTTGAGCGCTTCCGGCGGGAAAAATTCGTATCTTGCCTGCGGCATGATCGCCCTCCGTTGTTGTCGTTATGCCATTACAATAGCTCCGATGAGGACCTTTTGCAAGAAGCCGCCGGCACTTCGCAAAAAAACATCCGCCCGTCCGCCGCCGGGAGATGGAACCGGCGGCAGACGGACGGATTGTGGGTAATCCCAATCCTGACGGTCTGTGCGTTTTTTATATTGCCATACCGCGTGCCGGCATGACT
>JAEWSS010000047.1 GCA_023459755.1 Verrucomicrobiota bacterium
ATTTCCCGATCACCGTCCACGGCATGTGCCGACAGAGGCGCGCCAGACCGCCGTCGGAAAGTTCACGCACCGTCAGATCGCAAAATTCTCCGAAACGTCCGATAATCGAACCGGAATCGTTCGTCAATTCAATGTTTGAGAACACCATGTCGGCCGCCCCGGAACCGGAGGCCAGATAAAGTTTTTCCAGAAAGTCGGGCGCGACGCTGTCATCGGCGTCCACAAAGGCGACGTAATATCCCGACGCCGCGTCCAGACCCCGGTTGCGCGCCGCCGAAACGCCGCCGTTGCGCTCCTGTGCCAGCAGTTTAAACCGCGAATCATTGGCGGCCGACTCAGCCAGCAGCCGGCGCGGTTCGTCGTCCGGACCGCAGTCGTCAACAAAAATGAACTCGACCCCATCCAGCGTCTGCGCCCTCAGCGAATCGACGCACCGCCTGAAGTCCGCCTCCGATACCTTGTAAAAAGGTACGATCACTGAAATTTTTATCATAGCCCGACATCCCCCCGCACCGCCGGCCCGCCGCCCAGCTTTGAACGGATAAATCCGGCAAGCCGCCGCCGTTCCTCCCCGGTCATCCCGATCAGCCAGAAGCTGGCCGGAACCGCCAGCGCACAGGTCGTTCCGGTCAGCAGAAAACGAAGCCATCCCTCCGGCAGCGCCGCCGAAACCGCCCACGCCGCCGCCAGTCCGGGAATCGTGAACAATATGCAGCGCAGACAGACCGCGTTCAGAAATCCCGATATTTTATACTCCACTTTCCGCCGCAGTGTGAACAGATTTATGAACTGCCCGGCCAGCAGCAGCGCAATGTTGGCAATATAGCCCCAGGTCGGAGCCATTCCGCCGGCAAACAACAACCACGTCGCCGGGATCACCAGCAAATAGAGCGTGCCGTTGACCACGCTGACCACCCGGATGTCACCGGTGGCGTGTATCGCGTACAGCACCGGTTTGAACATCACCATCAACAGGTTCTGTATCAGCACCAGACAGCAGAACGCCACCAGGAACGGCGGCAGTGACTCCTTCAGCCACAGCGTCAGAATAAATCTGGTTTCCATCAGCAGCGGCAGCGACAGAAAAAGCATGGCAAAATAGGCAAAACGACCGGCCTGTCCGGTGATAACCATCATCCGTTCCGATTCTCCGGCCGCAAAACATTTAGTGATCTGCGGACGCACCGCGGTGAGGAATTTGTCCACAAATCCGGACACCGCCCCCTCGACCTTCGAGGTCAGCGTCTGCGACGTGTTCAGCGCCACGCCGAAATAACGGTTCATCAGAAAAATCATTCCGTAAAGTTTGGCCGACACCGCCATATTGCCGTAGAGATCCCAGGCCGAAAAACCGAGAATCGGCCGAAAAACCGCCCACGACACCCTAAGTCGATAACGGCACTCCGGAAACCGCACCCGGTCGTACAGATAAAAGGCGAATGTCACCGCGGCGGTCGAAATCAGCAAAAATCCGGCGTACCAGATCAGCTTGTCGCCGCCGATGCGCTCCAGCAGCAGCGCCATTCCCAGCGCCAGACCGGCCTCCGCCATGCCGATAAAAGCGAAAAAGTCCATTTTCTCATGAGCAATGATCGCCGCCTCGTAAGGGACGCGCACCAGCCCGAGCATGGTGGTGAAAATCGAGAGATGATACGCCGCGTATGCCGCCAGCCGCCGCCCTTCCGGAATGTTCAGATGGGCCACGATTACCAGCCCGACGCTCTCCGCCAGCAGCAGCACCAGCAGCGCCACCGCCGCGTGAATGGTGACCGCCGCCGAAAATACCGAACGGAAGTCGCCGCCGGACTTCTTCCCCAGCTCGAACGCCAGAAAACGCGACGTGGCGCCGGACAGCGATGTATTCAGAAATGTGAAGCTCATCACCGCACCGCCGACCGCGCCGTAAATTCCGTAGTCGTCTTCGCCCAGCACCCGGAGGATAACCCGCACCGTGTACAGACCGGCCGCCATGATACAGAGCATCCGGACATAAAGCATCGCGGTGTTGCGAAAAAGCCGTTTGGTGCGGCCGGGGTCGGACATTGAGCCGTTCTCCGCTCAGTGTTTCATTGCGCGAAATTCGGCCACAGTCCGGGCGATCCCCTCGTCCAGCGTAATCTCCGGACGCCAGCCGATCGCCCGCGCTCTGGAAATATCCATCAGCTTGCGCTTCATGCCGTTGGGTTTTGACGGGTCCCATTCAAGCCGACCGCGGAATCCGGCCGCCGCCGCGATTTTCTCCGCAAGCTCGCGGATCGACAGGTCGCCGCCGTAACCGATGTTCACGATCTCCGGCTCCTCGCGGTTTTCCATAAAGAAAAATACCGCCCGCGCCACGTCGTCCACATGCAGAAACTCGCGCAGCGGCGAACCGTCGCCCCACAATGTGACGCTTTCCGCCCCCGCGTCCGCCGCCTCGACGAACCGCCGGATGAACGCCGGAAAAACATGGGAGTTCTGCTCGTGGTAGTTGTCGTTGGTGCCGTAAAGGTTGCACGGCATCAGACTGACCGACCGGAACCCGTATTCGCGGTTCAAATAAAGACACAACTTATAACCGGAAATCTTGGCCAGCGCATACCCTTCGTTGGTGGGTTCCAGCGGCCCGGTCAGCAGATATTCCTCTTTAATCGGCTGCGGACACTCGCACGGATAGATGCAGCTGGAGCCGAGAAAACAGAACTTCTTGACTCCGTGACGGTAAGCCGCCATGATGACATTGTTCTGTATTTCCAGATTTTCCACCAGAAACTCCGCCGGACTGGTCATATTGGCATGGATTCCGCCGACCCTGGCCGCGCCCAGCACCACATATTCCGGCTTCTCGGCGGCGAAGAACGCCTCCACCGCCGCACGGTCGCGCAGATCAAGTTCGGCGTGGGTGCGTTTGACAATATTGGTGAAACCCTCGGCTTCAAATTTTCTGACGATCGCGCTGCCCACCATTCCCCGATGGCCGGCAACAAACAACTTCGCTTTTCTGTCCAGCATTTTTTCAGACGCCCCGTTCGTATTTCGGATTATCAAGATAGCGCAGATCGGCATCGACCATCAAGTCGACCAGCTGCGCGAATTTCACTTCCGGCACCCAGCCGAGCTGACGTTTGGCCTTCGACGGATCGCCGAGCAGCTGCTCGACTTCGGCCGGCCGGAAATAACGGGGGTCGATCCTGATCACGGTCTTGCCGGTGACGGTGTCCACGCCAACCTCGTCCTCCGCACTGCCGCGCCACTCCACCGGATGGCCGAGCCGGGCGAACGCCCGCTCGATGAACTCTCGCACGGTGTGCATTTCGCCGGTGGCCACCACATAATCGTCCGGAGTGTTCTGCTGAAGCATCATATACATCATGCGGACGTAGTCGGGAGCGTAGCCCCAGTCGCGTTTCGCGTCGAGATTGCCCATGAACAGGCAGTCCTGAAGTCCGCGGGTGATTCTCACCGCCGCCATG
>JAEWSS010000048.1 GCA_023459755.1 Verrucomicrobiota bacterium
CGGCCTTTGGCCGGATTTTCATCGTTGATGTCCAGCGGATTGCGCTGCGTCGGCTTAAGATTCAGCTGTTCGGCCGCGATTTTCACGATCTCGGGATCGGGGGTGCCGGGAGTGTGCCCGAAATAACCAAGCAGCATTTTGCCGTAACCGTCCGCGATTTTTTTCCACGGCCCGAACATGACATTGTTGAACGCCTGCTGGAAGTAGAACTGGGAAACCGGCGTTACACTGGTTCCATAGCCGCCCTTCACAACAACTTCGCCCATCGCCGCGATGAATTCGGGATAACGGTCCATCAGGTTGTTGTCGCGAAGCATCTGGGTGTTGGCGGTCAGAGCGCCGCCGGGCATGGGGGAAAACGGGATTAATGGCTCCACCCGGGTGGCTTCGGGCGGCATAAAGTAGTCCTTGAGCGCTTCCTTTAAATGGGCTTCAAGCCGAATGATCTTCTGGGGATCGACGTCCAGAGTGTAATCGGTTCCGCGAAGCGCGTGCCACATGGTCAGAATATCCGGCTGGCAGGTTCCGCCGGAAAGCGGCGCGATGGAAAGGTCGAGCTGCGAGGCGCCGCCGTCCAGCGCCGCCCGGTAGGCAAGCACTCCGCATCCGGCGGTTTCGTGACTGTGAAAAACAATCGGAATTTCGTCGCCGAGCAGTCGCCGCGCCATCTTCAAAGTGTTGTAGACCTTCTGCGGACAGGAGGTGCCGGAGGCGTCCTTAAAGCAGAGCGAGTCGAACGGAACATGCGCGTCGAGCACGCGTCGGAGAACCGTTTCATAGAACTCCGCGGTATGTCCGGAACAGCCGGGGGGAAGCTCCATCATGGTGACGGTCATTTCGTGCTTCAAGCCGGCCTCGTGAATGCAGGTTCCGCTGTAGATGAGGTTGTCGGCGTCGTTCAGTGCGTCAAAGTTTCTGATCGTGCTGATTCCGTGTTTCTTCATCAACTGGGCATGAAGACGGATAATGTCGCGCGGCTGGGAATCCAAACCGACCACATTGATGCCGCGCGCCAGTGTCTGAAGGTTGGCGTCCGGACCGGCCGCCTCGCGGAACTTCTCCATAACCTGAAACGCGTCCTCGTTGCAGTAAAAGTAGGCGGCCTGGAACAGCGCGCCGCCACCGGCCTCGAAATGACGCAGTCCGGCGTCAGCCGCTTCACGAACCGCCGGCAGAAAATCGCGGGAAAACACACGCGCGCCGAAAACCGATTGAAATCCGTCCCGGAACGCAGTCAACATGAAGTTGATCTTTTTCATTTTTATTTTATTCCTAAAGTGTTATGATGAAATGCCGGAACCGGCTCCACCGGAAGTCCCAGAAAGAAACACAATTCGACCGCCCGACGGCAAAGTTCCGCAATATAAGCTGAAAAAAAACACAGTCTCTCCGTCTGAAAAAAACGACAGTTACCCCATACGATTTTCGGAACGGATGTCTGATTGTCCGGCCGCAGCGCAGTCGGCGACAATCGGAGGTGGGTTCAGCAGCGCGGGCCGGCGCGCACCGGCTTGACTTTTTTCAGCACCAGCTGAAATTGAAACGGTTGCGCCCGAAACAACATGCGTTCGGCATAGTCTTCGGCGCCAACCGGCGATTGCGGAGAAAATACGAATGCAAGCGAACTAAGATAATAAAGATGGATTCGCCCGCCGTTGCCGTTTTTCGATAAGTTGCGAATCAGCGACTGCGAAACACTGCTTTGAGAAAGACAGACGGAATCGCCTCTTGAGTTGAACTCGGAAGTCAATGCCGGCGCGGCAACCGCCCCGCAGTCCGCCAAATCGACTCCGCCGGACAACGCCGCCAGCATGACACCGGCGCACCGCGCCCCCTCCTCCGACATACCGGCGCAGACCAGTTTGTACGGCGCCGACTCGGCTCCAACGGCTTGAACCGCCCGGGCCTGAGCGGAGCCGACCATGAAAAACGAGCAGCATAAGAAAAGCAGAATCAGTAATCCACCGGAAAAAAAAGACCGCCTCCGGCTGGAAACACCGGATGCCTTTTGCGCTTTTGTTTCATTGTGATTACGCGTCCGCAGCATTGCAACAACTCCTAAAAAAATTTGTATAATATACCTCTTTTAAAAGTTTTTTCAAGCAGAGTTCATGAGCAATACCGAGTTTTCCGGCAACGCGGCGGCGCAACGTAAATTATTGGCTCAAACGGCAACCGCCGCACCGTCACAGCACAAAATCGCCCATCCCTTGTTTTGTAAAGAAATACCGGAAAACATTGTGCGGCGGCGGCATCTCCAGCCTCCGGCCGCTAAAATGAAAAGTCCGCGCGGACGCAAAATAAAATTCGTCTGAGCTGAAATATGGCCACACCGCCGCATTGAAACCGGCTTCGACGCCTTCACATCCAAGCCGCATATGCAACGCCGCCATTCATGCCGAAATAAAAAACATAAAATTTTGCAATTCCACACTTGACCCGCCGCAAATGAATGTTATATTTATTTGAATGGAACATAAAAATAGTAATCAATGGCATTATGAAACAAGAAAAACATAAAATTTTCATGGACATCTGCCGTCGCATCGGCTGGAAATGCACTCCGCAGCGGCTGGCGGTCTATGATTATCTGTGCGGCAATCGGCAGCACCCGAATGTTGACCGGGTTTGGCACGACATCCAAAAAACGATTCCCAGCATCACGCGGGAAAGCGTTTACCGGATTTTGAACGAACTCTCCCAACACGGCGTCATCTGTCGGCTTGACCACATAGAGAGTGCGCGCTACGATTCGCGGACGCAGCCGCACGGACACTTCATATGTACAAAATGCGGAGCCATTTCCGATTTCGATTTGCCGGAGGGAGTAAGTCTTCCGGCCGTCGATCTGCCCGGCGATGTACATCATGTCGAGTTCCGGGCGGTCGGGATTTGCGCAACGTGTCTGAATGAAGCCCCCCGAAAAACGCCGGAGTAGATAAAGATTCCCGGCATGACACAATGTTTTTGGCGGTCCGCGCAAAAAACGCCGGATTGCCGCCAATAAAATAACAGAAATTTTTGGACAACAACCCTAAACAAGGAGAACATGAGATGAGAAGTTTCACCAAATTTGATTTGCAGTATGCACACCGTTTTTACAGATTCAAGGGAGAGGCGCAGTATCTCCACGGTCACACCGGAGTACTGACGATTGAAGTCGAAGACACCATCAACGCCGGCGTCAACATGGTTTTCCCCTGCAATGAAATCCAGAAGACCGCCTGGTCGGTGCTGAAAAACTTCGACCATGCGCTGATTCTGAGAGAAGACGACCCGCTGCTGCCGGCCATCCTCGGCGTTTATGAAACCCAGGGGATCAAGAACGGCGCGCCGACCAACCAGATGAAGGGCCCCGCGTTCAAAACCGAACTGGCGACCGCTTATCCCGACTGCCGGCTGGTGGTCACCAAGGAAACGATGACGGTTGAAGGCATGATCAAAATTGTCTATGACCTGTTGAAGGACAAACTCAATATCGCCAAGATCACCTTCACCAGCGGCGTCAACGCCGCCTCGCAGGAGTACACTCCGGCGAAGACCGTCGAGCGCTGCCCGCTCTGCGGAATTGCGCTGGATGAAAACGGCGTCTGCCCCAAGTGCGGCTATAAAAAGCACTGAGTAGCGCAACAACTCTGATTCCGCGGCCGCGCATCTTGAAAATGCACGGCCGCTGAGTCGGTGGTCTGCCGGGCACGGTCGGCATCAACCGGCCGCGCGCGGCAGATGCATCGGCCGCGGCCGTCAACGGT
>JAEWSS010000049.1 GCA_023459755.1 Verrucomicrobiota bacterium
CCATGAAAATCTGCCATTGGATTTGTTGGTGGTGAAGAGTGTTCTTGTTCAGGTCAAGATGAAAAATGATACCAATCGGAATGGGGTCATGCTTTATATCACGCCGTGGAACGATCCGCTCAGAAAACTTGACGAGGGGAAACATTTCACCTGCGGCAAACTTTTGCGGGACAGCCGGATCAATGACGTCCAATGATATATTTAGAATATGCGCCGATGTAGAATCGCCGCTGATGTCGGGAGCCGAACTCGCCAGAACAGACAACGGGGATTGCCTTGTCCGGCTTGGGCTGGTGAACAAATGCGGCATTCCGTCCGAGGCTCCGTGTCCGTCGTGCCATGGGGAACGTACCGGACGAATCGGCGGTGCCATACAAAACGGGCAAACGCATCTTTTTCATTGTCCGTGTTGCGGACGCATGAAAATCCAAACGGCGATGTTGGAAAATTGGCGGTTGGATTATGATGCTCTTGTCCGGGCGGTTTCCAGAAAACTTGGCTGTGTGACCATGCGTGAGGAATTGCGAGGGCATCTTTGGAATCTGGGATTTTCTCTTGCCGGCTTCAGCAAGCCGGTATGGATTGTCCGGAAATATTGTTCTGAAATGCGCGGTGAAATAGATCGTCGACTGCCTCACGATCCACGTGCTGTTCTTTTCAGTATGGGGCAAACCCCGCAAACCGGTGTCGGACGCATAACGCCGGATCGGATAATTCCGCTGTTCGAACTCATTGAAATCGGGGAAGATGTGATTGTGCATCCCGGAGTGAATGATTATCTAAAGCCGTTGAAGCTTGAGGTGGAGGAGGCTCCAAACCGTCTTGTTGTGAACGGAAATTACTGGCTCGTCCGTTTCGACGGCGGAGAAACTCTCTCGGTGAAACACCAAAAGGGATTCATTTATCTGGCGGCGTTGATCGAACACGCGAACAAGGATGTTTCCGTTCTGGATTTGACTGGTTCTTTGGTTGAAAAAGAAGGCGCATCGCTTCTCTCCGGCACATCGGATGTCATTGACATTGATGCGTTGCGCGAATACCGGCGCAGAATTGATGTCATCCAAAACCGTCTTGCCGACGGGGAGTATTCCTCCGGTGCGGAAAAAATGGAATTGCTTGAGGAACAGGAGCGGATTCGCAAAGAGGTCAGAAATTCCGTGACCGCATCCGGGAGGCTCAGGAAACGCAACGACAAACTCGACCATCCGCGTCAGGCGGTCTACCGGGCAATTCAGCGTGCGCTGGATACGCTGAAGGAAGCGGGAGCGGAAGAAATGGCGGAACATTTGCGCAAGAACATCCGAACCGGAAATCAGCTCCGCTACATGCCGTCAGGGAATCTTGACTGGGAAGTATACGGCTTCTAAAACACCGTCACCACTATAATACAAAACTCCAAACACCTTCGGGCGTCTGGAGTTTTTTTTGTCCTGACGCCATAAATAATCCGTGACACGGCGTGTCACAAAACAAATCAGAATTCCTTTTTTTGCCAATTTTTTCTAAAAAATAAGCTCAAAACATGACGTGACGCGCTTTGTCACGAAAAGTGACGCGCTTTGTCACCCTTTGCCCTGTGAACGCGGAAATCCTCCAAGCCGATGGTCGGCGGATGCGGGATTCCGCAATTTGAAAGGGCTAAAGCCATGACAAACAAATCGCATCACGCCGCCTCCCTCAATTCGTATTCCTGCTTCTCGGAATACGAGGAACAAGTCATCCAATTTTATACGGATCGGCTGATCAGAACCAATTCCATCCCCGAAGACCGTCGCGATGACATCATGCAGGAACTCGCGATCACGCTTTGGGAAAGCCTCGCTTCTTACGACGCGGAAAAATCCAATCGGAAAACATTCGCGGACAGGGTGGTTTGGCGCAAGGCGGTCGATCTGCTTCGCAAGCATTATTCCGTCCGTGAAAAATTCCATCGCGGCATGCTTTCACTGAACGTCAACATTGTCTGCGACGGGGAAGAAATTGAAGCGATCCAAGTGATTCCGGATAATACACCGCAAGTCTCGCCGGAACTGCGTTTCGATGTGAACGCCATTGTTGACTCCCTTCCAACGGAACTTCGCGAAATGTGCATTGCGCTGAAATCCATGCCGGTCTGCGACTATTGCGAACTCCACAATGTTTCCCGCTTTGTGGCAAGGCGAAGAATTTTCAAGCTTCGTCAAATTTTTTCGGAAAAACTTTTCGAGAAAAAATCAGATAACGCCTCTGGGAAGCCGCACATTTTCTGACCTAATTTCGGATATAAGGGGTGGAAAGAGACAACCAAGCGAAAGGAAAACAGAATCATGAACAACACCAACTTCATCACCCACGAACCGGCGGACGAATACCACGACCGCAGCCGCAGCGGAGAATTTTTGTCGAGCCACCTGCTGGCCGATTTCCGGGAATCCCCGGCTCTCTACCGCAAAAAAGTCACCGGGAAGATTGAGGAGAACGAGTCTGCCGCATTCGTCATGGGTCGTGCCGCACACTGCCTGATTCTGGAAGGGCGCAACGCTTTCGACAAGGAATATGTGGTTTCGGACGGTCCGATCAATCCCCGCACCGGAGAATCCTACGGCTCCAAAACCAAGGCGTTTGCCGAATGGGCAGCGACGCAGGATCGGGAGGTTGTTTCCGGCAAGGATTACAACTTCATTCTGAAACTTCAGACCGGCGTCTGGCTCCATCCGGTCGCTTCCGAACTGCTGGCGAACGGCGAAGCGGAGGGCGTGATCCGCGCCGAATACTGCGGCGTTCCATGTCAGATTCGCATGGACTGGTTCAATCCGGCGCTCGGTCTGGTTGATCTCAAAACTTGCGACAGCCTGAAATGGTTTGAGTCTGATTGCCGCCGTTACGGCTACATCCACCAGCTGGCGTTTTACCGGGCTGTCATCCGCAAGGCGACGGGAATTACGGTTCCCGTGCATATCATCGCAGTGGAAAAGAACGAGCCGTTTTCCGCCGGAGTATGGAAACTTACTGACGAGGTGCTTGACCTTGCCGATCTTTCCAACAAGGCGGCACTGGAACGCTTCCGCGCCTGTTGCACGACCGGCGTATGGCCGACCGGATACGAAGATATCCGCATCATTGATACTCTTTAAGGAGAATACCATGTCCAATTTTTATATAAACACAAAAAGGCGTTACTCTCTGAACACAAAGGTAATAGTGAAAACATTTCGTGACTTATGGAAAGAACGAAACCAGTCTCCCAACCGTGATCTTCGTGATTTCTATCGAAACTCCATACGCATTCAACTGACATTGATGCGAACTGCCTGTGGTGCGCATAGACACTATGAAACGGCGGAAAAATTTCGGTTTGAGAAAGAAGGGCTTGAAAGGCAAGTCCTATTTCTTCGCAGAGCACTGTATCGCGTTATGCGTGAACATCCGGAAGATGCGCAACGAATAACAAAACAGTTGGAAGAACAAAAAAACAGGTGGGAAGCAAATCGATGTCATGCAGCGCAATATTGGATGCGACTGTCCGAGGAAACAAGGAATGATCTGCATTTTTCGGATTCAAAAATAACAACCAAGGAGGATTAAAAATGGGAATGCTTGAAAACATTCAGACCGGGCGGGAGAGCAAGCCGCCACGCATCATGATTTACGGAAGCGAGGGCGTGGGCAAGTCCACTTTCGGAGCGTCCGCACCGGGAGCGATTTTCGTGCAGACCGAGGACGGTCTCGGTGAAATCAACTGTAAAAAGTTCCCGCTGGCGCACAGCCTTGCGGAAGTGCTGGCGGAGCTGACCGCGCTCCGGGATGAACAACACGATTTTCAAACCGTGGTCGTGGATAGCGCCGATTGGCTGGAACGTCTGATCTTTGACGAGGTCTGCCGCGAATACGGTGTCCGGAACATCGAAAAAGCCGATGGCGGCTATGGCAGAGGCTACACCCATGCGCTCACCCATTGGCGCAAGGTCATTAATCTGCTGCAGGAACTCCGGGACAAGCGAGGCATGATGGTGATTCTGGTCGCGCACGCCAAGGTGGAGCGTTTCGAAGATCCGGAAAATGCCGCCTATGATCGTTACACGCCCCGGCTTCACAAGCATGCCGCTTCGCTAATCGCGGAATGGGTCGATGCTGTGCTTTTTGCAAACAAGAAGTTCCTGGTGACGAAAGAAAACGACCGTGCCATCGCCGCGCCCATCGGATCGGACGGCGGAGAACGCATCATCCGCACAGTCGGCAGTCCGGCCTGCATTGCGAAAAACCGCTACGGTCTGCCCGCCGAGATTCCGCTTTCGTGGCAGGCTTTCATCGACGCCTACAGCAAAATCGAGGAGCAAAACAAGTGAGTAAGTGTGGCGCAATCTGCGAGGTGTTCAGTCGCGTCTGCGGGTATTTTCGCCCGGTCAGTAACTGGAACAAGGGAAAACAGGAAGAATTCAAGGAACGCAAAGTCTATGAGGTGAAGAAAAATGCACGAAAAAATCCGGACGGCGTATCGTCCGATGGCGTGTGATCTTTGCGGGCAGATAATCCGTCCCGGCGAACGCTACCGCGCCGTCCGGGACGAATACTCCCCCATCGAATATCACGAACACATTCAGTGTCCCGGCGCACCGGCGGTCGCAATCAGCGAACCGCGTCCGACACCGCCGAAAGTCAGAACCGTTTTCAACAATCACGCCCTCTGTCCGGCGTAAAAACAAAGGAAAAACATTATGTCCACACTCAATTTCAATGCGAATGAGGTCGAACCCAGCATTGGATTCGACGCTATCCCGGCTGGAAAATATCAGGCCGTCATCACCGACTCGGAGATGAAAGACACCAAATCAGGAACGGGCAAATATCTGCAACTCGAATTCGAAATCATTGAAGGAGATTACAAGAACCGCAAACTCTGGGCGCGTCTGAACTTGGAAAACGCGAACTCCGAAGCCGTCCGCATGGCCCGCGCCGATCTTTCCGCAATCTGCCGCGCCGTCAACGTGATCCAGCCGCGCGATTCCGTGGAACTCCACAATCTGCCGCTCACCATCACGGTCCGCTGCCGCAAGAATCAGGACGACGAAATTGTCAATGAGATTCGCGGCTATGCTCCGAAAGCGGCACTCTCCGGGGCGACGCAGACCACTCCGGCTCCGCAGTCTCCGAACGCCGCTCCCCCGTGGGCACGAGGCAAGTGATGAAAAAACTTGCCGCCCCGGTCTTCTGGCTTGTGGCGACAATCGTTCTGGCGAGGCTCACGGCGCGTATTGCGCCGTACCTCGTTGGAACCGATACCCTTGCGGAACAGGTCAACGGCACTCTGCCAGCAGGAATGCTGTATGTCGTCGCTTTCGATTCTCTTTCAACCCTCTTCAATTTGTCCGTCTGGTTCTGCATCGGATGGCTGGTTTCCCGAATTTTCCAAACTGTAAAAGAAAGGTCTTCCAAATGAAATTCTCCCATAATCTTTTCGTGTCCGTCATTTCCGCTTTTTTCGTCTGTGCCGCCTTGACCGGCTGCGGTCCGTATCCTACCGAACAGGCGGTCGAAGTCAAAAACAACGAGACCGCGTTCGTGGTTCCGCTGGAAGGCGATTCCAAGGGGAAACAGGCGCAGTTCATGTCCATCGAATATTTGGAACGGGCAAAAGTCGCCACCAAGCGCATCGTGATTCCGCTGCGCAAGAGGCAGCTTGGAAGAGCCTGGTTCGATTACGAGTGGATTCCGCTCGCCCGCGTGATTGTCGTCGACCGTTCTCCCGTTACCCGTGAATGGCTCGAAAAGGACGGCGTAAAAGTTGAATCGCTGGATTCGGTGGGTTTTACGGTCGGCGTCAACTGTACCGGAATGATTCGGGAGGAGGACGCGGCGAAATTCCTCTATTACTATCCGGGAAACTCGCTTGCCGATGTTATGAACAAGAACGTCAAGGGCTTCATTCAGAATGTCCTGGCGCGTGAATTCGGCAGTCGCAACCTCTCCAAATGCCAGCAGGAAAAGAAAGACATCGTTCTCGGCCTGTCAAAAGAACTGATCGCGCATTTCGCACAGTACGGCATCACGATTTCCTCGGTCGGCATCGCGGACGGCATGAGTTACGATAACGCGGAAGTACAGAAAACCATTGACGCGGTCTTTGTGAACGAGACCCGCGTTAAACAGGCGGAACAGGAGCGCGAGGCTCAAAAAATCGTCAATGAAAAAGATTTGAGCATCGCCCGGAACGAACGCCTGAAAGCCGAGGAATTCGCAAAAGCCGCCGAGGCGCAGACGAAAATGGTCGAACTGAAAATCCGGCAGATGGATGCCGAGGCGAAACTGGAATCGGCGAAGCGCTGGGACGGGAAAACGCCCTCCGGTGTCGTTCCCGCGAACAGTCCCTTCCTGTTTCAGTTCGGAAACAAATGACGGCGGAATTTGAACTGCCGTGGCCTCCCAGCGTGAATCATTACTACAGGCATGTCGGCCCGCGCGTGCTGATCAGCCGCGACGGGCGGCGCTACCGGGAAAATGTGGTTGCCCGATTCGCGACCGACCGCGTGGCGAAGTTTTCCTGTCCGGTGGAGCTTCTGATTGAGCTCTACCCGCCGGACAACCGGAGACGGGACGCGGACAATTCCCTGAAATGCCTGCTGGATACGTTCACTCACGCGGGGCTGTACGACGATGACAGTCAAATCCGCAAATTGACCGTCATCAAACGCGAACCCATGCCGCCACAGGGCATGACATATATAAGGATAACGGAATGGAACGGAGACAAAACAACGGACGCAGATGCCAGATCGTCCAGGAATTTCTGAAAACGATCAATGACGACACGATGCGGCTGGTCTGCTTTCTTTATATCAGCGGATACAAGGACGGTGAAATCCGCCGGACGCTTCATATCGACAAGCCGCGGCTCAGGCAAATCAAAGAGCAGCTGGCGTTCGATCTTCTGAAAGCCGGAATTCGGAACGGGGAGAACTGAAAATGGAGTTGAGACCGTATCAGTCCGAAGCGGTCGATGCGGTTTACAACCACTTGCGAATGAAAGAAAACAATCCGTGCGTGGTCCTTCCGACGGGTACGGGCAAGAGTATTGTCATCGCAAAGATCGTTTCGGATGCCGTCAAAAACTGGAACGGGCGCGTAATTATTCTTGCGCACGTGAAAGAGTTGCTGGAACAGAACGCCGGGAAAATCCGTGCGCTCTGCCCGGAACTGAAAATCGGCATTTTTTCGGCGGGGCTGAAATCCCGCGACACCTCCGAGCCGGTGATTGTCGCCGGAATTCAGAGCGTGTATGACAAAGCCTGTGACCTTGGAGCGTTCGACCTGATTATTGTCGACGAGGCGCACCTGATCGCGCCGGATGGCGACGGTATGTACCGGACGTTTTTGAAAGACATGGCGGTCATCAATCCGCGCGTCCGGGTAATCGGACTCACCGCGACTCCCTACCGGCTCAAGGGCGGACTTATCTGCCAGCCGGGTAATATTCTCAATGAGGTCTGCTACGAAGCCGGACTCAAGGAGATGATTCAGCAGGGATATCTGTCGCCGCTGGTGTCGAGAGCCGGTCGCACCGAGGCGAACCTTGACGGTCTGCATGTGCGCGGCGGCGAGTTCATCGGCGATGAAATCGCATCGGCCATGGATACCGACGAACTGGTTTCGTCCGCCTGCCGGGAGATTGTGGACTTGACCCGCGACCGGAAAGCCGTGCTGATTTTTACATCGTCTGTCGAACATTGCAGGCACGTCGCTGAAAAAATCAAGGCGTTCTCCGGTCAGGAATGCGCGATGGTGACCGGCGAAACCTCGCCCGGAGAACGCGCGGAGATCATCAGCAGGTTCAAGGGGGATTTCGTTCCCGCCGATCTTTTCGGCACGCCGAAGCCGCCATTGAAATTCCTTTGCAATGTGAACGTTTTGACTACGGGGTTTGATTCACCGAACACGGATTGCGTCGTGCTGCTTCGTCCGACCAACAGCGCCGGACTTCTGGTGCAAATGATCGGACGCGGCACCCGGCTCAGTCCGGCGACAGGGAAGGGAAATTGTCTTGTGCTGGATTACGGCGGAAACATTCTGCGGCACGGTCCGGTGGACATGATTGCCGTCAAGGATAAAACGCCCGGTCACGGGGACGCTCCGGCGAAAAAGTGTCCGAAGTGTCTGGCGCTGATTCACGCGGCATATCAAAAGTGTCCCGAATGCGGGTTTGAATTCCCTCCGCCGGAACGGAGCAATATTTCTCAGACGGCATCGACCGCCGGAGTGATTTCCGGTCAGGTGGAACGCACCGATTACGAGGTGCTGGATACTTTTTACGCCGTCCATGAAAAGCGCTATGCCGAACCGGGAACGCCGCGAACCATGCGAATCGATTACCGCATCGGATTCAACGATTTCAAGAGCGAATGGGTTTGTCCGGAACATACCGGATACGCCAGAGGGAAGTTTGAAAAGTGGTGGCGGGAACGGGCGGCCATCGGTTGTCCGATCCCGTCGACCGCTCACGAGGCGGTCGCGCTGGCGAACGAAGGTCTGCTCGCCGCGGCGGACTCCATCACGGTGAAGACTGTCGCGGGCGAGAAGTTCGACCGGATCACGGGCTGGCGGTTAAAGCCGCGTCCCGTCATGCGGGAACCTGGCGACGACAGTAATGAAATCGGCGCGGAATTCGATCCGCCTACCAACAGCCCCGCCGACCTTGGCGTGAACCATGATGATTTTGACGACGAAATTCCGTTCTGAGAAAGGAGCCGAAGCCTATGATAATCGCCGTTGATTTTGACAACACGATTGCCCGGACGACGTTCCCGGAAATACACGGGGAAATCGCCGGAGCAATAGATTCATTGAACCGTTTTCAAACCGCCGGACACACCGTGATTTTGTGGACGTGCCGCGAAGGAAAATATCTTGACGATGCCGTCCGCTGGCTGGCCGGGCATGGATTCACGCCCGACTGCATAAACTGTCACAGCGAAAAACAGATCGCCGAATGGGGAACCGATCCCCGGAAACTCGGAGCCGACATCTACATCGACGACCGGAACGCCCTCTGCGAAATCGACTGGAAACGCATTGAAGAATTTGTAAACCATAAATCGGTAGAGGAGAAAAAAACATGTCCACAAGAGGACTGATCGCGATTGAAAAGACGGACAAAACCTGCCGTAGCGGGTACTGCCATTTCGACTGCTATGTTGATGGAGCGGGGCGGATTTTGATTGAGCATTACAAAACTTTGGAACGGGTCGAAGCCCTGCTGGCACTCGGTTCGCTCTCCGCATTGGGAGAACGTCTTGCTCCGGAAACAGGCGAAGAACATTCTTACGACAGCCCCGCCGACGGTATCTGTATCGCCTATCACCGGGATCGCGGCGAGAAAATGCAACCGGCGACCGTCTGGGCGAATGCCGAAGAAATGCTGGCCAATGCCGCCGACCGATTCTGGGCGGAATACTGCTATCTGTTCCGCGACGGCAAGTGGTATGTCGATTCCTGTTACAAAAAACAGGGTTGGAGACTGGTCGAGGACGTTTTACGGGAGCATGACGATGAATAAGATAGAATGGAAAGTGACTGAACAGAACCTCTCGCAGGAGCTGGTCAGCTCCGACAACCGCTGGCACATTTCCAAGACGCAGAGCGGAAACGCGAAACCAAAATTCTTCCTGTCGAACTATGACCTGCTGCTGACTCCGCACGGGGCGGGGAAAGATTACCGCGAGTGTTTCGAGAAGTTCATCGCCGACTGTAACGAGTTCATTCAAAAGGTCGCCGCTGTTCAGAACGAGGCGCGGACGCACATGGAAATGTTGCTGAAATCCGCCGAATCCCTTGAAAATCAGAATAAGGAATCCTGCCATGAAGATTGAAACCGTACTGGCGCAAGTCTTTTCCGAGATTGACCGCGCCGAAAAACTGCATCCTGCGTGGCCGCGCGACCCGGTCAAGGCCTGTTCCCTGCTGGCCGAGGAAGCTGGCGAGGCCGTCCGCGCCGCAAACACATTTGACGAAACCCGTGCCGGAAAAAAAGAAATCATTACCGAGGCAATCCACACCGCCGCGACCGCGATCCGGCTGCTGAAAAACATCGAGGAGACCGAAAATCATGAGTGACGTGTCCGTTTTTACCTTTCGGAAGATGCCCGTCCGCGTCGTGCGGATGCGGGAACAGAATTATTTCGTCATCCGCGACATCTGCAATATCCTCGGATTCACCAATCCGAACCGCGAGCTGGCGAAGCATACAGAGAACGTTCCGCTTTACGAGCGTATCCGTACCCCCGGCGGACTTCAAATTGTCCGTCTGGTTCCGCGTTCCGACGTGGAAAAACTCCTCTCGGCGAACACCGGGCGCAAGGCTCTGCTTCTGGAACGCTGGCTCAAAACCGAGGTTTATCCGAAATTCGACGCGGACGAGCGTTCCACCGCCGAGGCGAGAAATCTGCTGACGGGATTCATCTCCATGATGCATCGCGCCATGACCGAACATTATTTTACCGATAAAGGCTGTCCGCGCCGACCGACGGGAACGGTTTTGGTGCTGGCGGCGGGGAGCAAAAGATGATCGACAGGGAAGAAATTATCCGTGCGCTGAGACTTTGGTTCAAGCCGGGAGACGTGTTTGAGATTCGTGTGCTGGACGCGGTGACCGCCGATTACCGGCGCGAACATATTGAATCCGGCTATTTCGATTTTGAGCACATCGAATCCGTTCCGGAAGCATTGAAACGACTGCTCTCCTCGCGGGGCGTGTATGTGACGGTCAACCCGGTCAATCCGGATTTGCTTGCCCGCGCGATTAACCGGATTCGCGCCGCCGGAAAGTCGCCGACCACCGCCGACTCGGACATCACGGTCCGCCGCTGGCTTCTCATCGACTGCGACGCGGTTCGTCCGACCGGCGTTTCCAGTTCCGATGCGGAACATGAAGCCGCACTGGCGACAGCCCGTGAGATTCGAGACGGACTCACGTCTCTTGGCTGGGCGGAACCCGTCATGACCGATAGTGGCAACGGCGCTCAACTCATGTACCGCGTCGACCTGCCGACCGACGATGCCGGATTGATTCAGAGCGTCATCGGCGAAATCGCGAAGGGCGGCAACGACCGCGTGAAAGTGGATTTGACCGTTCACAATCCGGCCCGCGTCTGGCGTCTGCCGGGTACGATGAACTGCAAGGGCGATTCCATCCCGTCACGTCCGCACCGGATGGCTAAAATACTATCCGCGCCGGAGGATATCCGCCTCGTTTCCATGGCGCAGTTGAAAGATATTGTGGTCGCACCGGAAACAGGCGGAGAAAGCGTTTGCCCGGACGCGCCGTCGAATTTCGACCTTGACAACTGGATTCGGCAATACTGTCCGGAACTCGGTTCGCCGCAGGACTGGAAAGGCGGCAGAAAGTGGATTTTTCCCGTCTGTCCGTTCAACAGCGATCACACGAACAAGTCCGCAGTACTGATTCAGGAGCCGTCCGGGGCAATCGCGTTCAAATGTCATCACAACGGCTGCGCCGGTCATGACTGGCGCACTCTCCGTGAACTCCGCGAGCCGGGATGTTACGACCGTCCGGCGGTGGATTCCGGTGTCAATCTCGACGGGATTTTGAAGCAGAACCAGCCGAAGCCGGAAAAAGAGGAAACGCTGTTTCCGAATCCCGGTCCCGTGCCGGACAAACTGCTGGCCGTTCCCGGATTCATCGCCGATGTGGCGAACCTCACGATGTCGTCCGCACCATATCCGAACCGCGTGCTGGCTTTCACCGGGGCGCTGGCGCTTCTGGCGTTCCTCGTCGGACGGAAGGTGCAGGACAAGCGCGACAACCGGAGCAACATCTATCTCATCGCGCTGGCGGACAGCGGAACCGGAAAAGACCATCCGCGCAAGGTCAATTTCAACATTGCCTTTCACGCCGGAATCGCCGGAAGCATCGGCGATACGTTCGCGTCGGGCGAAGGGTTGGAGGACGCGCTCTTCACGCACCCGTCCATGCTGTTCCAGGCGGACGAGTTCGACTGTATTTTCAATACGCTCAAATACAGCAAGGACAACCGCGCCGAGTCCATCAACGAGAAACTGCTGAAATTCTACGGCGCGTCGAACACCATCTATCCGCTGCGGAAGAAAGCGACGGTGAAGAAAAAGGACGGCGAAACCGGTGAAATCGCGCATATCGTCAATCCGAACCTCGTTCTGCTCGGCACGGCGATTCCGCAGTATTTCTACGAGTCGCTTTCCCGGCGCGTTCTGGAAAACGGACTGGTCGCCCGGTGCATCATCGTGGAGGCGGGAAAACGCGGCGAGGCTGGCGATCCCCAGCCGATTGCTCCGTCCGACGCTTTGCTCCGGGCGGCAAAGTATCTGGTCAATCTGGATGTGTCCGGCAATCTGACCGGCGAATACCCGAAGCCGCTCATCATTACGGAAACGCCCGAAGCCACCGCCGCGCTGAAAGAGATTCAATCGGAATGCGACAGCCGATACAAGTTCTTCGAAGCAAGGAACGAGGGCGCGGCTATGGCGCTCTGGGCCCGCGCCCACGAGAAAATCTGCAAGCTGGCGATGCTCCACGGCATCAGCACGAACGTGTACAGCCCCGTTATTTCGGAGAAGTCCGTTAAATGGGCGTGGAAATTCGTCGATCACCTGACCCGGCGAATGCTCTACATGGCCGATGCATACGTTTACGAAAATGTGTTCGACGAGAAATGCC
>JAEWSS010000050.1 GCA_023459755.1 Verrucomicrobiota bacterium
CTGGTGGCCAACCGGTTCGGCGTGCTGGCCAGAGTTGCCGGGCTGTTCAGCGGCCGCGGCTATAATATTATTTCGCTGACGGTTAATCCGACTCACGATGCGAAGTTTTCCCAGATGACCATTGTCACCTCCGGCGACGAGGCTATTATCGAGCAGATCGAAAAACAGCTTCAGAAACTGGTTGACGTGGTGAAAGTGCAGACTTTGAGCGGAGGCAATTTCATTGAACGCGAGATGGCGCTGTTCAAGATCAAAGCCGGCAACGCCGCCGAGCAGGGGCAGATCATTCAGCTGGTGGAGGTGTTTCAGGGCAAGGTCATCTATGTGGCGCCGGGGCGGATGACGGTGGAGATTTCCGGCGATTCCGATAAAATCGACAATTTCACCAGTATGGTTCGTGAATTCGGCATTCTTGAGATGGCGCGTTCCGGGCGGGTGGCGATCAGCAAAAAAATATCCGCGGATAATTGAATCCGCGAAAAAAAGAGCGCCGGAATTTCCGGCGCTTTTTTTTGTTGCCGCCGACGGGTTGCGCCGCCGGTTATTTTATGGACAACACGAGATGCTCCTTGAGCGATTTCTCCGGTATTTTGACGGTCAGCGTCGGTCCATTGTCGGTAAAATCCAGCTCCGCCGGTTCGCCGTGAAGCGAGCTTGCGGCAACGCGTTTTACCGTGCGGGCATCCGGCTTTCTCAACGTGACGGTGAACGCCGGGTTTTCCGGATAAGGCAGTTCGTCGGTCATTCGATAGCCGTCCGGCGAGGCGGGGCCGTCCAGCGTTCCGGCGGTGTTGAGAATGTGCGCGGTCCACGCTCCGGTGGCGGGATTGACGAGGGACGAGATCAGAGTGCCTTCCGGAGCGTCGGAGGAAATGTCCCAAACTCCGGCGAGTTTCGAGCGAACCAGTTTGAGAATCGCTTCGCGTTTATTTTTTTCATCGGCGGTCGGCGGCTGCCAGTCTTCCGGCGGCACCAGATCGCGATTCCAGGCCAGAACACGTTCAAGCGGACGGACAAAGAGCGCATCCGACGGCAGTTTGTCAATATTCGCCGAGTTTCCCAGCAGGGCGGCAACTTCCTCCGGACTGCGGTATCCGTAGTTTTCATAAGTGCGGCTGCCGGATTCGCCCAGCCACAAGACATGTCCGCCGTTTTCCGCAAATGACTTGATTGCCGAAATTTCGTCATCATGCATGAAGCGGACTTCGGGAACGATCAGCAGTTCGCATTTTTTAAGCGAACCGAGGTTGAAATCCGGCCGGCCGACGTATATAAACGGCTGGTTTCCGAAGATCATGGTCTGGGCGATTGCGCCGGACAGCGTTGAGTAGCGGAGGTCGAGTTGGCGGCTTGTCCCCGAATCGTATATGGCGACGCGGGCAAACGGTGAAAATCCGGCGATAATATCGTAATTCGGTTTTTCAAAATCGCGCATCGGCTGTTCGGGAAAAGTCTTATTGTCGCGGTCGTCCGGCATGTAAATGTGTCCGGCGTAGAGGCACAGCATCCAGAAAAACTCGCGCTGTTTTTGGGTGGCCGGACAGCCGAGACTCATTGGCGGAGCCTGATGCCAGCGGCCGACCATGGAACGGTGTTGGGCCTCAACCAGATATTCCGGATACGAGTAGCGCAGTGCGCCGCCGAACGCCTCCTGAAAAGTCCAGTCCAGATAATGATAGTCGTCCAGCGTTACCGGCACGATGTGTTTCCAGGAAACTCCGGCGGCGCAGTAATGCGGATAGAGCAGCTTGGTGTGGCCGCGTTTTACGGCGTCATCGCCGACGGCGTCGGCAAAATTAACGATGCTGCTGTAACGGAAATCCTGCCATGCGGTGTAAATTTGCGAGTTCTGATCCGCCATGACCTTGTCCCAATCCTCGCCGGTCGGCAAATCGAAGCCGTATTGCTCCTTGAAGATTTTTCGGCAGTGAACGCAGGCGCAGGTTTCCGGTTCCATGAACCAGAGGTCGTCGGCGAGGATGCCGTCGAGTCCGGCGTTGTAGAGTTTTTCCAGATAGTCGAAGTATATTCGGCGGAAGTCCGGATTGTTCAGGCAGGTGGCGTAATTGTGGTAAAGGTTGGTGAACATCGGCTTCCCGGTGCGGGCGGAAACCTGGAAAAGCGAACCGACCGGAACCCCGTGACAATCGGTGTTAAGATCCATGTCCGCCTCATAGGTCGGCCAATACGATGGGTTGTTGCGCGGTTCTCCGGGCAGATAGCTGTACATTATGGTGGCGGAGTGGTGTTCAATTACATAAATGCCGTATTTATGGAAAGCTCTGCACAGTTTTTCGACGGTTTCGGCCATTTTGTCGAACCCGCGGTAATAGTTCCAGAGATAGTGGGTGGAGTTGAAGGTCATGGCGTGGGTAACGCCGTGATCGGCGAAGGTTTTGGCGAGTTGGTCAAAGTCTTCGTCGGTCCAGTCGAAATACATCTGATCAAAAACGGTGACAAACTTCCAGGTCGCCCGCTGTTTGTCCGGGTGAAAATCCGCTGCCATTGCGGAGGTGAACAGCAGCGAGCAGAGTAGAAAAGCCGACGGTGATAACTTCATGATTTCCATTTCCTTTTGGTCTGATTCAACGACGTTTTTTTCTGACCTGCCTTATTTTGTCGCGCAGATCGGCGGCTCGTTCGAACTCCAGGTCTTTGGCTGCGGCGAACATCTCCTTTTCCAGTTCTTCAACCAGTTGATTGAAGTCATCGGGTGACAGGGCGCCGGTTGACTCAAGGTCGATTTCATTGGCACCGAGGATTGCCGCCACCGCCTCTTCCGGCGAATGCACCGCCTGTTTCTTCACGCTTGCGCCGATGACGTCGGCGATCGTTTCCCTTTTGACCGACGCGATGGTCTTGGGCACAATGTGATTGGCCTCGTTGTATTCCTGCTGTTTTTGTCGATGGGCGGCGGTGAGGTCGATCAGCGCCTTCATGCTGTCGGTGATCCGCTCGGCGTACAGAATGACCCGTCCGTCGGCGTTGCGGGCGGCGCGGCCGGCCACCTGAATCAGCGCTCTGGCCGAACGGAGGAACCCCTCTTTGTCCGCGTCGAGAATGGCGACCAGCGCCACCTGCGGCAGGTCGATGCCTTCGCGCAGCAGGTTGATTCCGATCAGACAGTCGAACGCGCCGTCGCGCAGTTTATTCAGCACCCGCACCCGTTCGAGCGCGTCCATTTCGCTGTGCAGATAACTGCAGCGCAGACCGGTGTCGCCCAGATAGTCGGAGAGCCGTTCGGCGTTTTTCTTGGTCAGCGTGGTGACGATTACCCGTTCATTTTTTGCGGCGGCGGCGCGGATTTCGGCCATAACGTCGTCGATCTGCCCCTCCAGCGGGCGGACTTCGATCACCGGGTCGAGCAGTCCGGTCGGCCGGATCACCTGATCCACGGTTCTGCCGCCGGACTTTTTCATTTCGTAGTCTCCCGGGGTGGCCGAAACATAGACGGTCTGCTTCTGGAGCGCTTCAAATTCGTCGAAGGTCAGCGGCCGGTTTTCGAGCGCCGACGGCATCCGGAATCCGTGATCGCAGAGTGTCTGTTTTCGGTTGCGGTCGGCCTTGAACATGGCCTGAAGCTGAGGCAGAGTGACGTGCGATTCGTCGATCACGGTCAGTTTGTCCGGCGGAAAAAAGTCGATCAGGCAGTACGGGCGCGAACCCGGCTGGCGGTTGGCCAGATGCATTGAATAGTTTTCAATGCCGGAGCAGTAGCCGACCTCCTTCATCATCTCAAGATCGTAAGTGACTCGCTGATAAAGACGCTGCGCTTCCACCAGCAGTCCTTTGCGTTCGAACCATGACACCCGGCTGCGCATTTCCTCGCGGATTCGGCCGGCGGCGGCCTCGATGCGGTCGGCCGGCATTACAAAGTGTTTGCACGGAAAAAAGCGGATCTCGTCCGGACTGCTTTTGACCTTGCCGGAGACGGCGTGCCGGCGTGACAGCGACTCGATCTCGTCGCCCCAGAATCCGACTCGGATGAAATCGTCGCGCTGCGGCTCAAAAATATCCACCGCGTCGCCGCGAACCCGGAATTGGCCGGCGCTTGGCGCGGTGTCGTTGCGTTCATATTGGATGTCGACCAGCCTGCGCAGAAAGTCGTTGCGCTTCAGCGTCTGGCCGCGGCGCAGGAATACGCACATCTCGGCGTAGTCATCGGGCGACCCCAACCCGTAGATGCAGGAGACGCTGGCGACCACGATCACATCCCGCCGCTCCAGCAGACTGCTGGTGGCGGACAGCCGCAGTTTTTCGATATTTTCGTTGATGCTGGCGTCTTTCGCGATATAGGTGTCGGTCTGCGGAATGTATGATTCCGGCAGGTAGTAGTCGTAGTAACTGATGAAATATTCGACGGCGTTTTCCGGGAAAAATCCCTTGAATTCGCTGTACAGCTGCGCCGCCAGCGTCTTGTTGTGCGACAGAACAAGAACGGGCCGGTCAGACTTCGCAATGACATTTGCCAGTGTGAAGGTCTTGCCCGACCCGGTCACGCCGCGCAGCACCAGAGAGTTTTCTCCCTCCTCAATGCCGCGCGACAGCTGTGCGATCGCTTCAAGCTGGTCGCCCGACGGCGAATATTCGCTGTGAAGCTTGAATATGGACATAACGTCCCCGATTTACGGTTCCCGCACCGATTCGTCCAGCATCTTGATCAGCGGATGGAAGATGTAGGAGATGATCCGGCGGTCGCCGGTGATGATCTCCGCCTGGGCCTCCATGCCGGGACGCATGCTGAAGTTCTTCGGTGTCTGCTCGTATTCGCCGGTGATAATGACCCGGCCGCGATAGTAGCTGTTGCCGCTCATCATCCGCGCGGCGTCAACCGGCTGCTGATTGTTGCGGGTGAACACGTCTTCGCTGATATTGGTCAGTTTGCCCTTCATGGTGCCGAACGTCTGGAACGGGAACGGCGTCAGCTTGATCCGTACTTCGTCGCCGAGTTTGACCTTGCTGACGTCTTTCGCCGGAATCTCGATCTCCAGCTCGTACTGGACGTTGACCGGAATCAGCGTGATCAGCGGTTCGGCTTCGCGCACCGCCGACCCGCGGGCATACTTCGCCACCTCGTGAACGATCGCGTCATGCGGACTGTTCAGGAAGTAGTAGTCGCGATAGCGGATGACCTTGTTCAGCTGCTGCTTCGCCTGAAGCAGATCCTGTTCGGCGGTATTGAACTCTTCGGCCACCTTCTGCTCCCAGTCTTCGATGTAGGCCTGCCGCTCGGCTTTGCTGCTGGCGAGCTGGCTTTCATAGGTGGGCAGGGAGTTCAGGTACTGGTCGCGCTGGTTCTGGTAGCTGATTTCGTTGATTTGCACCTGCGAGAGGTCGAGCACCGAAACCGCGTCTTTCTCCTTCAGCCAGGAGTAGCGTTTGACGATGTCGGAGTATTTTTCCAGGTTGGCGTTCAGATTGGCGATCGTGACCTTCACGCTTTCGATCTGGCTTTTAGCCGAGGCGATCGCGGCGTCGTAGTAGTCGAGTTTGGCGTCATAGGTGCGCTTGCGCTGGTCGAACATGGTCTTCTGAATCTGCTGGTTGCGGTCTTTCGGATTCTTGGGGGTGTAGACCTTGTGTTCGTATTCCGCGAGCAGCCGCTCATAGGCCGGTTCGAGTTTTGCGATGGTGTCGGTGTAGTTCTTGTAGTCGGCCTCGTTGATGGTGGGGTCGAATTTGAACAGCACATCGCCTTTTTTCACGCTGTCGCCCTCGCGGACGCACACTTCGTCGATCACCATGCGTTCGGGCGGCATCATGGTGATGTTGTCCACTGTTGAGATCACCTTGCCGTTGCACTGGACGATCACGTCCACCTTGCACACGCTGGCCCAGACAATGATCCCGATCATGAATGCGAACAGCCAGATTACGCCCATCCGCGCCCACCAGGGCAGGCGGCTGTTGGCCA
This sequence comes from Verrucomicrobiota bacterium, assembly GCA_023459755.1. Classification (GTDB taxonomy): domain Bacteria; phylum Verrucomicrobiota; class Lentisphaeria; order Victivallales; family Victivallaceae; genus CALXXL01. The sequence continues at coordinate 5,915 of JAEWSS010000050.1, forward strand.
GTTCGATGGCGTCGGGCTGATATTCGATGGCGTCTTTTGCGAGCACCATTTCATTTTTCTTTTCGACCATCTTATTTGCCTCCGTTTGCGATGGTTATATTCCGCGCGTCGATGCGCGGCGCGGCGGCGGGCGAAGCCGCTGCCGGCTTGTCCTCCACAATGTGACGGCCCAGCTGCTGCTGCCAGAATTCGCGGTAGGTTCCCGGCTGGGTGACCAGTTCGCGGTGCGGCGCCATGGCCTTGCGTTCGCCGTTTTCGATCACCAGGATGTTGTTGCATCCGGAGACGATCGACAACCGGTGGGAGACGATGATCAGCGTACGGCCGCGGGCCATTGCCGCGAGGTTGGTCTGGACCACGTTTTCGCTCTCGGGGTCGAGTGCGCTGGTCGCCTCGTCGAAGATCAGGATGGCGGGGTTGGTCAGCAGCGCGCGGGCGATTGCGAGGCGCTGTTTCTGGCCGCCGGAAAGGTTGCTCGCATTTTCTTCGAGCATGGTGTCGTAGCCCTTGGTCAGCTTCTGGACGAATTCGTCGGCTCCGGCCAGTTTGCTGGCGTAGATGATTTCCTCCAGTGTGGCCGAGCGTTTGGTCAGACAGATGTTGTCGCGCACGGTGCCGTTGAAGAAGTAGTTCTCCTGAAGCACCACGCCGATGGAGCTGCGCAGGTGGGTTTTGTCGATTTCCCGGATGTCGATGCCGTCGATTTTAATCAGGCCGCCCTGAATCGGGTAAAGCCCCTGAAGCAGCTTGGTCAGCGTGGTTTTGCCGGAGCCGGAGCGCCCGACGATGCCGAGCGACTGGCCGGACTTGAGTTCCAGCGAGAAATTCTTGATGACCAGCGGAGTGTCGGGCGTGTACTGGAAGTTGACGTTCTCGAATGAAACGTTGCCTTTCAGCGGGTTGCGCACGCCGCCGCCGGCGGGTTCCGGCGCGGTGTTCATGACCACTCCGAGCATCCGGACGGACAGCGCCACCTGCTGGTATTCGTGCACCAGCGCGACCATCTTGACCAGCGGCCCGGTCACGCGGCCGGAAAGCATCTGGAAGGCGATCAGTTCGCCGACCATCAACTGAAGGTCGAACACCATGATCGTACCCATGTAGATCACGGTCACGGTCATCATGGTTTCCAGGAACTGGCTCAGCGTTTTTGCGGTCATGGATATTTTGCCGACCTTGAAGTAGGCGTTGATCGCATAGGCGGTCGAATCGTTCCACGCTTTTTCCTGAACCGGTTCAACCGCGAGGCTCTTCACCGTTTTGATGCCGTGGATTGCCTCCACCAGCATGCTCTGACGTTTACCTTCGGCGTTGTACAGCTCGTGAAGCCGGCGCTGGAACGGCCGGATCAGCAGGCCGATCACCACCGCCATCATCAGCGAGAACGCCACCACCACCATGGTCAGCCGGACGCTGTACAGCAGCAGGAACGGCACGAACACCACCAGCGTGGTAACTTCAAGGAAGGTGAAGAACAAATTGCCGGAGAGGAAGCCGCGGATGCGCTCGGTCTGCTGCATGTGCTTGAGCAGGACGCCGGACGGGACCCGCTCGAAGAAATCGACCGGCAGCCGCATCAGGTGACGGAAGGTTTTGGTTGCGGTGTTGATGTCGATCTTATTGGTTGCGAACAGCAGCAGATAGCTGCGCAGATATTCCATGCCGGCGTTGAACACCAGCGCGCAGCAGACGCCGATGAACAGCACGTTCAGCGTCTGGTAAGTGCTGTTGGCCAGCACTTTGTCCACCACGATCTGGAAGAACAGCGGGATGACCAGCGCCACCGCGGTGATTGCGAGCACCGCCATGGCGATCTGGGCGAAGACGCCTTTGAGCTTCATGAATTCGGGCAGGAACCAGAGCAGGCCGAACGGCTGGTTTTCGTCGGTCAGTTTATAGATTCGTTTGAGATAGATTCCGGTTCCGGTGCACTGTTCGGCGTAGTCGGCCTCGGTCCAGAAAAGGAACCGCTGACCGCTGGTTTCCGGGCGGGTTTCGGGGTCAACCACCACCAGGTTCCGGCCGTTTTCGTCATTCGGGCGGTATCCGCAGACCACCACCCAGCGGCCGTTTTTCTTGCGGGCCATCAGCGGGTAGGCGCGGCCGATTTTGGAAAGTTTTTCCCACGGCAGATTGGCACGTTTGGCCTTGAGTTCGTGGTCGGAAGCCATTTTCAGCAGCAGCCGTTCGTTCGGCACCTCTTCGCCGACGGCGTACTCGTGCAAGAGCTGGCGCATGTCGA
>JAEWSS010000051.1 GCA_023459755.1 Verrucomicrobiota bacterium
ATTCGGACTGTCTGCATTGCGGACCCGGAGTTCCGGCTTCGCGTGCGGTTCGTGACAATGCGGTGCGTCCCAACCAGCTGCTGGCGGTAACACTGGGGGCGGTGACGGATCGAGGTCATTGTCTGGAAATTTTGCGTTCCGCCGAAAAGCTGTTGATTCCCGGCGCGATACGGAGTCTGGCGGACGAAAAGGTTACGCCGCCGCTGCCGGTCTATTGGCGCGGCGCACTGCTTAACAATCCGGACCACCCGTACCGCGGCGTCTACAAGGGGGCCGAGGATACCGAGCGCAAGGTTGCCTATCACAACGGAACCGCCTGGTGCTGGCCGTTTCCGCTATATGTTGAAGCGCTTTACCGGTTGGGTGGCGATGCGGTGAAAAAGTGGTGCGTCGGTTATCTTAATTCGGCGAAAACGCTGATGGCGGACGCGGTTCCGTGGCAGCTTCCCGAAGTGGCGGACGGCGACTCTCCGCATCGGTGGGGCGGCTGCGGTGCTCAGGCGTGGAGCGCCACCGAGTTTCTCCGGGTGTGGACGCTGCTTGAGAAATGACCTTTGCCGCGGCTGTTCCGCGTTGTTTTTTTGCGGGGGCGCCGCTTGATAAAAATCCACCAATCAGAAAACGGTTTTTTGCGGCATGACGTCATGCGGCGGTTTTAGAGGCTTTGCCTGGATTGCCAATATTCCGCGGGTCGTCTGTTTCAGATTTTGGTCGGCGGCTTTATTTTATCGAGCCGTCGAGCCGGATGGTGATGGCGCGCGGCGCTGAATTTTGCGAAAAAACGTGGCGTGCGCTTGGATTTTCGCCTTTTGCGGGGTCGAAGAGTGAGACGTCGGAATCGGCCGCGACGATCAACACGTCCGGTGTCGGCAGTTCACTTAATTTTTTGCCGGCGATTGCGGCGTTGAGGCCGTAACTGACTGCGGCTTCCGGACGCTTATCGGCCGGGCAGAGCAGCGAATCCTGGAAATGAATCATGCCGGAAAGCGCCGGAGTCGGAAAATCAGACGGGAAGGTGCCGAAGTCCTGATAATAAAGGCGGATGGCGCCGCCGATTTTGCCGAGATTATAGGCGCAGCGGTCATTTATCGAATAGTTTTTTGCCCGCTGAAGCGCCGGAATCATCAGCGCCGCGACAATTGCGAAAACCACGATAACCAGTATGAGTTCCGCCAGATTGAATTTTTGCTTTTTCCTTGCCATGTTTATTAATGTAAACGCGGTTTTTGTGAAAAACAGTTTTTTTATTGACAAAAGTCGAAAAAAAAATTGAAAAAAGGTGGAAACGGGGTTAATTTTAGGACATTGTGACTGTTAATGCAAAAAGTTAAAATAATATAATGGGGTTTTGTATGCGCAAAGTATTTCTTGCCGTTGCCGCGCTGTTTTCCGCGGCACTCGTTTTTGCCGCCGACGGAGTTGCCGAGCTGGTGAAAGTTGTTCCTCAGGGTACTAATGTTATTCTGTATGTAAACGCCAGCCGGTTGATGAAGACGAAGTTTCTTGATGCCATGTGCCGCGAAAATACCAAGCTCGGCAATATGGTTGACGGCGTCCGCTACCATGAGGAGCGGCTCAATATTCCGGGGCAGGCGATCAAAAACCTCCTGCTCTGCCGCGACACCAGCAAGGCGACCGCCAGTTTTTATCTGCTGAACACGGTAGTGCCGGAAAGTCAGTTTGAGGAAGTATTTGTGGCCGATTATGCGTTTTTCGTCGATTCCCGCAAGTCGTCGATAGAGTTCGGACCGCGCAAGCGCGAAGTCCCGTTCTTCGAGCTGGTGCGCAAGCGCACTCCGGAGCAGAAGTACGGCGCGGTTTACGTCGGCGAACAGGAGTCCAACGGCAACTATGTGGTGGCGGTGGTCCCGCGCGACTATATCAACGATACGCTTGAGGCGCTTCAGAGTCCGCCGGTTTCCGGCGAAGTCGCGTCGGTGGCCGGCGGCAGTATGAATCCGGAGGCGATCGCGTGGCTGGTGGCGTCGCTTAAGAACAAGGGCGAAGCAATCTCCACCTGGGACAAAATGCTTGACGGCCTGGTTTTTGCCGAAGTCACATTTGATCTGGTTGGCGCCGAGGAGGATATCGAGATTCAGGCGAGGTTCTACAGCGATTCGACGCTGACCAACGGCATTCGCACCGCCAGCAGCGCGCAGCGTTTTATTGCCGATCTGCGGCGCGAAAAAAACGCCTGGCTGGACTCGATTTTCGATCGCAGCAACGAAGCGCTTCGCGACCGTGTGGACAAGTGCATTCAGATTTATCCCAAGGATGGCAACGTAATCCTTGACGTCAAGATGCCGGCCGCCCTCTATCGCGAGGTGTGCGACATTGCTCCGCATGTGGTGGCCGACCTGCTCGGGATGGTCTGTGAAAAATTCCAGCTTGTGGAGCCGGAAATGCTTGGTGCGGCAGAGGACGTTCAGACGGCGGCGGCTCCGTCCGCCAGTGCCGCCGAATTGTTTGAATGATGTGTTCCCGTGTCCGGTCGAGGTAAAAAACGGAGGGTCGGTTTTTCCGACCTTCTGTTGACGGCGGCGCTACTGGCAATGGCGGTGTCGCTTTCGATGATTTTATACAACCTGTCTTCCATTTATTTTGAACCGCACCGGTTCGACCGTTATATCGAACGCTCCGCCGCCAAGTATGCACTTGATCCGGCGTTGATCCGGGCGGTTATCCACACCGAAACAAAATTCAATCCATTTGCCGTCGGCGGAGCCGGGGAAATCGGTATTATGCAGATACTGCCCGGCGGCGCGGCGGCGGATTATGCCCGCGCCAACCGTCGTCCGGAATATTCCCGCTCGGAATTGTTCGATCCTGAACTTAATATAGATATAGGGAGCTGGTATCTGGCGCAGGGCTTGAATAAATATCGCGATCGCGCCGACGCGCTTGAATTGGCGGTCTGCCGCTATAATGCCGGTGACAGTCGGGCGCGGCGCTGGTCGGAGGCCTCCCCCGGCAGCGTGGCGGCGGCGATAGACATACCGAGCACCAGAACTTATCTCGAAAAAGTTCTTTCCCGTGTTGAACTTTATAAAAAGATTGGTAAAAATGAATAAAGACGAAGTTGGCGGACAAGAGGTCATATCGGAAGGACGGCGGCTGTGGCTGTTATTTTTCATCTTTGCCCGGATCGCGGCTTTTGTGGTCGGCGGCGGATACGTTATCCTGCCGATGGTCGAGCAGGAATTGGTGACGAAACGGAAGTGGCTTAAATCGCAGGAGTTTGTCGATATGACCGCGGTGGTGCAGACCATTCCCGGAATTATCGCCGGCAATTCGGCGGTCTATATCGGGTATCGGATCGCCGGGGTGCGCGGAGCGTTCTGCGCATTGCTTGGCGTGGCCACGCCTTCGGTGGTGATAATCACGCTGATTGCAATGTTTTTCAGCATGATACCGGAAGATGTGGTCGGCGCGCCGTGGATTCAAGGGGCGTTTACCGGCGTGAAGGCGGCGGTCTGCGGAATGGTCCTGGCGACTGCGTTGCGGATGAGCCGCAAGGTGTTCACCGGCTGGTTTGAGGCGGTGGTGGGGGGTGTTGGTTTTGTGCTGGTGGTGTTTTTTGCGGTCGGCCCCGGAATGGTCATGGTCGGTTCCGGACTGCTTGGTATATTGTACTGCTGGCTTCGGTTGAAGTTGGTGAAGTGTGCGGTGGAGGCGGAAAAATGAGTTTATGGACAGTGTTCTGGCTGTTTGCCAAATTCGGAGTGCTGTGTTTTGGGGGCGGTTATGTGCTGGTTCCGCTGATTGCCGACGAATTGGTGAGTACGCCCGGAGTGGAGAAC
>JAEWSS010000052.1 GCA_023459755.1 Verrucomicrobiota bacterium
ATACCCCAGCAGAAAGTCAATATTCAGACCGCGCTCGTGAGCCTCGTCAATTATGATGGTGTCGTAGTCCAGCAGACCGGGATCGCCGGAAGTCTCCGCCAGCAGCATGCCGTCGGTCATGAACTTAACCACGGTTTCCGACGACGTGCAGTCGTCAAACCGCACCTTGTAGCCAACGCCGCGCCCCGGTTCGCACTCCATTTCCGCCGCCACCCGCCGCGCCATCGCCGTCGCCGCCAACCGGCGCGGCTGAGTGCAGCCGATGACTCCGGCGCGACCGCGCCCCAATTCCAACGCGATTTTCGGCAGCTGCGTGGTTTTCCCGCTTCCGGTGGAGCCGCAGACAATCACCACCGGATTGTCACGGATTGCGTCCATTATTTCGCGGCGGCGGCGCGTCACCGGCAGTTCTTCCGGATAGGCGATTTTCAGCCGCGCGGCCGCATCAACCAGCGACCGTTTCCCCGCCTTCGCCACCTCGGAAGCAAATTTTTCCAAATCTTCACGCGAAGCCACCTGCGCCAGCCGACGCTTCAATCGTTCGCGGTCGCGGATGCGCAATGCGGAAAGCGACGCCAGCAGCGAATGCATTTCGGAACCGGACAGCCCGTCGGGATTCAGGGTCATTTCGCCTGCTCCGCAACCGGCGGAAAAACGTCAAACAGCGCCGTCCCGAAGCCGGGATCGGCCATTTCGCCAAGATGTCCGCCGCCGGAAAACACAACAAGACGGCCGCCAAAAGTGTTCTCAAGAAACTCGGCGTCGTCTTTTGAAAGCAGAAAATCGTTCGCCGAATGGATGATCCGGACATTTTCGAGCCGCGTCAATTCGTCGCCAACCGCCCGGAGCGAAGCGCCGCGGCGCAGTTCGTCCAAAGTCAGCGTATCGTCGCCGTAACTGCCGCGATAATAATCAAGCAGAACGTTTTCCGCATACCAGTCGAAATCAAGCCGGTTTATCTCCAGATAAAGCGGATAGCGATTCCCCCATTCGTAGCGGTGTTCCAGCGCCGGAATGCCGGCAAACCGCTGACGAACCATAATCGCGTCGCGCAGGGTGAGCCGGAAACTCAGCCCGATAAAAGCGCGGGCGGATTCCGGGTCAACCGCGGCGAACGCCGCCTGACGATCCGGACTCAAATACGCACGAATCGCCGCCGCCGCCCGGTTCAGCGCGGTCGCGTTGTCCCATCCCTCGGCGGTCTTGAACTTATTGTCGATCTCGCGCACCGCCGCCATCGGCTCCACCGGCGGATTGACCGCCGCGACCCCGACCAGCGGCAGACGCAGCATGTCGCGGTTCCGCGCCGCCATAAACAGCGCCAACAGCCCGCCGTGCGAATATCCGCTCAAAATAACTCCGGACGGCGTTTCACCGGCAAGTCGCAAATCCATGATCGCCCGGTTGACCGCGCCGGTCAGCAGAAGCGCGTCATACGGCGTGTACCCGGCGCAGAACCCCGGCTCCGCCGCCGTGAGAAAGTCCGGATGAAAAACGTTGGAAAACACCGCCACCGGATAACCGCGCGAATTTATCAGCTGAGCCATCGCCGTGGCGTTGTCGGCCGAATAATGACCGCCGAGTCCGGCAAAAATGAACACCAGCGGCGCAGTTCGGTCAAATCCCTCCGGCGCGGGATAAAATTTGTAGTCAAGTGCCGGACGGCCGGTCAGCAACTGAAGTGAACGCACCGTGCCGTTCCTGGAAAAATCCGAGTTCCAAAACGAGAGATGCGGCCACATTGTCTGCCGGCGCTCAACAAAAAACAGCGAGCGCAGTGTGTCCAGATCGGCGTTCCCGGAATATTTGCCGTCAACCGGCGTCATGTCGTCACGCCCGAACGCAACCGCCGATTTTTCGGCGGCATCGTATTCCGGAAATTTGAATTCCGTCCGGTCGTTGAGCTGAAGATGACGGCGTTGAAGCGACAAGTCGCGCATAAGTTCATACCCGTCCGCCTGACTGCGGTACATGCGGTCGAACATCTCGTAATTCGCGGCAATCCGGTTGACCGCGGTGAACGCCTGACCGCCGTAAACATAACTTTTCGGGTCGAGCGCACTGTCAAAAATCGCCCCCACCCCGTCGCGCACATTGGACGGTCCGTAAACCGGAAGATAAAGATAACACCCCGGACCAATCCCCCACGACGCAAACGCCTGACCGAAATCCTCGTCCTGCCGCTCCAGATCGAACCACGGCTGCGCCACTTCGAAAAATCCGGCTCCGCCCAACGTCGTGTTGGTCAGAAAACGCAGAAACTCAATCCCACCGCCGGAAAATCTGGCCTGAAGAAACGAACTGAACATTCGCGGCGGAAACCCGAGATTATCGGAAAAACAGTTGAAACGATCGAGCACCCACGTCGGAAAAATCGATCCCCAGACATAGCCGACCGGACGGTATCCCCAGCGCAGCAGCGCGTCATTGACCGCATACATTGAACGGTTGAACGGCTCCACCGGGTCGTTTCCGCCAAGCTCGGTGGACATCGTATAGACCGCTGGAGTATTCTCCGGCGGTTTTTCGCTCGAACATCCGCACAACAGCGCGGCGAAAAGCGCAAAAATCAGGCGTCTCTTCATTTCTCAGCGCTCCTCCTTACACTGCGTTTCGTGACGAAAATCAAATCCGCCGTCCGATCCTCAATCCGGAACCGGCGGCGGATCATGATTTTTTCTATCAGTCGGCGGTCTTCAACGCCGCGGCGTTGCGCCGCTGGTCGCCGATCCGCCGGTGCCAGCTCGCCACAATCGGGCTGGCGATACAAATGCTCGAATATGTGCCGACAATCACACCGGTAAGCATGACCAGCACAAAATCGTTGATACTGATGCCGCCGAAGAAGAACAAAATCACCAGCACCATCAGCGTGGTCACACTGGTGAGCACCGTCCGGCTCAGCGTCTGGTTGATACTGATGTCCACCACGTCGGCGTAACTCCGGTTCGGTTCCAGTTGAAGAACCTCACGGATACGGTCAAACACCACAATCGTGTTGTTCAGCGAATATCCGATCACGGTAAGCACCGCGGCCACCACCGGAAGCGAAACTTCACGCGAGCACAGCGCAAACACGCCCATGGCAATGATTACGTCGTGTATCAGCGCCAGAATCGCCGCCATGCCGTAGCCGAATTCATAGCGGAAACTGATGTATACCACCATCACCACAAAGCTCAGCAAAATCGCGTAGATCGCCGACCGGCTGAAGGAGGCGCCAACCATGCTGCCGACCGCGTTTTCATCGCCGCCGGTAAGTTTTGCGGTTGGATACTCGGCGTTCAGCCTGGCAAGGATGAGTTCGCCCGAGGTAACGCCGTCGGCAGCGCCGCTCTTCACGGTGTCGCGGATAAGAATCTCAAGTTTACGCTCGGTCTCGTCCACCGGGTTGTTCTTATAGGTGACCTTGACTCCGTCATAGCCCATCGCCTTGAGCGACTTTTCCAGCGCGGTCGGCGCAATGCGCTCGGCATAACCGAACGATATCTGCGTGCCGCCGGTGAAGTCAATCGACAACAGGTCTTTTCCACGCACCGCCATGGTCACGATTGAACCGACGATCAGTGCGATACTTATCGCGTAAAATATCCGGCGGCGCGCCATGAAGCGGATATGCGGCTTCGAAAGAAACGCATGCATTTTCATCTGCTTCACGTTGAACAGCCGCGCGATCACATCGAACACCAGCCGGGTCAGGAACAATGCGCAGAAAACGCTGGTGATGATACCGATGCACAATGTTACGGCGAATCCCTTCACCGCGCCGGTGCCCACCGAGTACAGAATGATGCCGGTGAACAGCGTTGTAATGTTGGAGTCCAGAACCGCGCTCGACGCCTTCGCGTAGCCGATCCGGATTGCCTCGCTCAACTCCTTGCCGATCGACAATTCCTCGCGGATACGTTCAAAAATCAGCACATTGGCGTCCACCGCCATACCGATGGTCAGAATAATACCGGCGATACCCGGCAGCGTCAACGTGGCGTTGAACGCCGCCAGCGCGCCGAGAATCAGCACCACGTTGACCGACAACGCGAACACCGCCACCAGACCGGCCCGGATGTAGTACCAGCCGATGAACACCGCCACCAGCAGCAGCGCGATGCCGCCGGCGATAATGCCGTTGCGGACGTTTTCCCGACCGAGCGTCGGGTCCATATCGAACATTGCCTCGCGTTCGATCACGAACGGAATACTGCCGGAGGAAAGCGCGTCGGCGATCTGCTTGGCCTCCTCCTGGGAAAAGTCGCCGCTGATCTCGGCGTTGCCGTTTTCGATCGCGTCATTGATGGTGGGTGCGCAGTAAAGTTTGTCGTCCAGCACAATTGCCAGCCGACGACTGATGTTGTTGCGGGTGACCTCGGCGAAACGCCGGGTTCCGGTGGCGTCGAACGACAGTCCGATGGCCCGTTTGTGGTTCTGCGGATTCTGCTGGACCCGCGCGCTGGTGATCCCCTGCCCGTCCATCTCCCAGCGTTTCTGGATGAAGACGTAGTTGCGAACCGCCTGCCGGCTGGCCTTGTCGCGGCCGGAAAATTCGATTGACTCCTTCAGCTCGTAGCCGGCCGGAGGCTCAAACTTCGCCCGTTCTTCCGGCGTCAGCGCCAGATACTGGCTGACCAGTTTGTCGTTGTCGGCGTGAACCAGATGAAAACGCAGTTTTGCGCTCATGCCGACCAGCGAAGCCAGCTTGAGTTTTTCCTCCTTGGACACCACCGGCGCACGCAGCGCGATAAATGCGTCACCGTTCGGCGTGATCTCGCATTCGTTGATGCCCTGCTCGATCAGCCGCTTGCCGAGAATATCGATAATCAAAGCGCGCGACTGCTCGAAGTTGTTCATCTGATCGGCGTAACGCGCCTCGCGCGCCGCCGCCTCTTCCGGCGTTTCGCCGGCGGCCGGAGTCGCGTCCGGCGACACCAGCTTCAACATAAACTCAACGCCGCCGGCCAGATCAAGGCCAAGACGGATCGAGCTCCCGGCTTCCTTGCGAACCGCGCCGATGGCATCGCCGTTGTTTTCCAACTTACTCTTCTTCATCAGGTCGGGCAGATAGACGCCCTCCTGATTGGCGGCCTGAAGCAGTGCGGAGGCGTCAAACTCCTCCCTGCCGTCGGCCTTAAGCTGTTTCGCCCGGTCCATTACCCGAACCACTTCAGGCGAGCCGGGGTCCTTTACCATTTTTAAAAAGGTGGAAAAAAAGTCACGCTCGCCCAGCGGATACATGGATGCGGCAAAAACGCCGATGATCACCAGCGCAATTATTATACGCAATAAAACCGGTTTCTTATTCATAATGGAAAAATTTACTTGTCTTTCTTTTCGTCCTTGTTATCAGCGGCCTTGTCGCTTTTTGCGGCGTCGGCGTCGGTCGGAATGGCGGCGGAGACGCCGGCCTTGTTGATCTCGATCACCACCTTGGGGGCGACCTCAAGCATAAAAGTGTCCGCCTTGACTTCAGCGATCACGCCGAAGATGCCGGCGTTGGTTACCACCCGGTCGCCCTTCATGATTTTGCTCAGCGCCTCCTGACGGCGCGCGGCCTGCTTCTTGTTGGAGCGGCTCATGAACAGCATGAAAACAACGAAAATAAGCAGCAGCGGAATCATCGGCCCGTCAAAAATTCCGGGCGCGGACGGAGCCGCCTCCCCGCTCTGCGGCGCGGCAGCGGCGGTCTGGGCGCTCTGCGCCGTCGATACATTGGCTTCCTGTGCGAAAACAGCGTAGTTCATTGCATTTGTCCTTTTTATTTTATATTGACAATAGAATTCTTCTGCATCAATTATTCAATATACACCTTTTTCCGCTCTTTGGCAAATTCACCGCAAAGTTTTAACACACTAATTTGAAAGCGGCAAAAGCCGGGCTATATTAAACGTTGTAAAACTCAAACCAAAAAGCAACAGGGAAAGAGATCGTTTGCCATGGGAAAAATTACGCTTGTTCTGCTTGCCGCCGGCATGGGTTCACGTTACGGCGGACTCAAGCAGCTCGACAAAATCGGACCGTGCGGCGAAACCATCATGGACTACTCGGTGTTCGACGCCATCCGCGCCGGATTCGACAAAGTGGTCTTCGTGATCCGACGCGACATTGAAGAGGCGTTCCGCAGTCAAATCGGCTCCAAGTACGAAAAAATCATCGACGTGGACTACGCTTTTCAGGAACTCGACGACCTCCCGGAGGGGTTCACGCCGCCGCCGGAACGCACCAAGCCGTGGGGAACCGGACACGCCGTCTACGCCGCCCGCAAAAAGGTTGACACGCCGTTCGCCGTGATAAACGCCGACGACTTTTACGGAGCCCACGGCTTCGCCTCCATCGCCGACTTCTTCCGCACCAACACGTCCGACAGCTGCATCTGCGCCTTCGTCATGAGAAATACACTCTCCGCCAACGGCACGGTGTCACGCGGCGTCTGCACCGAGCTGCACGGCTGCCTGCAAAGCGTTGAAGAACACACCAAGCTCGCCCCATTTGCCGGAATGGTCCGCAGCTACCGGCTCACCGGCAACGACATCATCTTCACCGGCAGCGAACCGGTGTCCATGAACATGTGGGGCTTCCGCCCGTCGATCTTCGCCAGCATCGAAACACTGTTCACCGACTTCCTCAAGACCTCCGGCCGGGAGCTTAAGAGCGAATTTTACATCCCGTTTGTTGTGGATAATCTGATTCACCGCCACGGCGAACGGTTCCGGATGCTCGTCTCCGAAGACAACTGGTTCGGCGTGACCTACCGCGAAGACCGCGAGTTCGTCTGCCGGAGCATCGCAAAATTGGTCGAATCAGGAAAATACCCGGCACCGCTGTTCAAATGAGCAACATCTACAAACTTTTTCAACTTCAGGGCGACTTCATCGACTGCGCGCCATACGGCTCCGGCCACATCAACGACACCTTCAAACTGACGCTGAACCAGGCCGGAACCCACATCAGCTACATCCTCCAGCGGCTCAACACCACGATCTTCACCGATCCGGTCGGCCTGATGGACAACATTGAACGGGTGACCACCCACCTCGGAGCAAAAATCACCGGACGCGACGCCTCGCGCCGCACCCTCCACATCGTCCCGGCGCTGGACGGAAAAAACCACGCCGTCGACGCGGACGGGCGCTTCTGGCGCTGCTACTGGTTTATCGAAAAAGCCGCGGCCTACAACGTTCTGCCGGGAGAAAAACCGGCGTTCGAAGCCGCAAAAACTTTTGCGAACTTCCAGCGTCTGCTGGCCGATCTGCCGGCCCCAAGGCTGAACGAAACCATCCCGGATTTCCACAACACGCCCAAACGCTTCGCGGCGCTCAAAGCGGCGGCAAAAGCCGACAAACTCGGACGCCTCGCCTCGGCCCGTCCCGAATTCGACTTCTTCATGGCGCACGACGACGAAGCGTCCAGACTCCTTGACGCCGGCCTGCCCGAACGCATCACCCACAACGACACAAAACTCAACAACGTGATGCTCGACGACGAAACCAAGGAGGGCGTCTGCGTGATCGACCTCGACACCGTGATGCCCGGCTTGATCCACTACGACTTCGGCGATATGATCCGCACCGGAACCAGTCCGGCGGCGGAGGACGAAACCGACCTCGGAAAAGTCACCATGCGCTTTAATATGTTTGAAGCCCTGCTGCGCGGTTATCTGACCGGCGCGGCCGGATTCCTGACGCCGGAGGAACGCGAACTTCTGCCGTTCGCCGGAAAACTTATAACCATGGAAATCGGCACCCGGTTCCTGACCGACTATCTGAACGGCGACGTTTATTTCAAGATCCACCGTCCGGAACACAATCTCGACCGCTGCCGCACCCAGGTGGCGCTGGCAAAATCAATCGAAACCCGGATGCCGGAAATGATGAAACTGGCAAGGAGCATAAAATGAAAGTATTGATTACCGGCGGAGCCGGTTTCATCGGCAGCCACATTGTGGAACTGCTGCAGGACAAAGCCGAAGTGGTGGTGCTGGACAATCTCCGCACCGGCTATATGCGCAACATCGCGCCGTTTGCCAAGACCACGTTCATTTCCGGCAGCATCTGCGACCGCGACAGCGTCCGGCGCGCCATGCGCGGAGTTGACTGCGTGTTTCACCTCGCGGCGCTGATCAGCGTTCCGGAGTCCATGGAAAAAATCCAGGAATGCATTGACATCAACGGCAAGGGCCTGCTCAACGTCTACGAAGCGGCGGCGGAAGCCGGCGTCAAGAAGCTGGTTTTTTCCACCTCGGCGGCGATCTACGGCGACAACCCGGTGGTCCCGAAAATTGAGACCATGCATCCGGAGCCGAAAAGTCCGTACGCCGTAACCAAGCTCGACGGCGAATAT
>JAEWSS010000053.1 GCA_023459755.1 Verrucomicrobiota bacterium
GTCACGGCGCGATCATTCTTTCCGGTTCGGTCATCGGCGACGGCGCGATCGTGGCCGCCGGCAGCGTGGTGGCCGGGGACGTGCCGCCGTGCGCGATTGTCGGCGGGAATCCGGCCAAAGTCATAAAAATGCGGTTTTCTTCCGAAGACGCGCGGAAACATCTGGAGAAAATTCGCAATGGAGCGATTTGAAGTCGCCGGAGTCGCGGTCTGCGATTCCGATTATAGTGAGGCGCTTGAGCTGTTTCGAGCGGACATCGAAGAAAAAAAGCATTCTTTCGCGGTGTTCCTTGAGGCCAATCTGCTTTATTCGCTGCGCACGATTCCCGGACTGGACAAAACGCTTAACCGCGCCGGATATATTTTTCCGGACGGAACCGCGGTGGTCAAGGCGGTAGCCATGCGTCACGGACGCAGCATCGAACGCATGCCGGGGCCGACGTTTATTCTGAAGGCCTGCGACTTCGGGCGGCAATACCATTGGCGTCACTATTTTTACGGCGGAGTGCCGGGGACCGCCGAAAAACTGGCCGAAAAACTGAGTTCGCTTTATCCCGGTCTTGAAGTGGCCGGGTGTTTTTCGCCGCCGTTCCGCCGGGTGGCGGACGGCCGGGTCGAAATCGATCCCGACGAAGACGCCGCCGAAATAAAAATGATAAACGACGCGAACCCGGACTTTGTCTGGGTCGGTCTCGGCGGCCCTAAACAGGAATACTGGATGTGCGCGCACCTGAATAAGATCGCCGCGCCGCTGATGATGGGCGTCGGCGCCGCGTTCGACTTTCATTCCGGAGCCAGACCATGGGCGCCGCGCTGGATAAGAGCGGTGGGCATGGAATGGTTGTTCCGGATGTTTTCCGGCGGCCGGGCCACCTTTCGGCGCAATCTGAAATGCGTGGCGTCGTCCGCCCGGCTGCTGATCGGATATTTCGTAAAATATAAAATATTAAGGAGACATCAATGAAATCTATACTGGCGACATTCTGCTGTGCCGCCGCGCTTTCCGCGCAGGCCGCACTTCTGCCCCAGCCGCGTGAATACAAAAGTTTGGATACCGATATAAAGGTTCCGGAAATCCAGCTGATGAGCGGAGTTTCATCCCTCGCCGGTAATAGTGAATTTAGAGAAGCGTTCTCGCGAATTGCCGGAGTTGAGGATGAAATCGGCGGCGTGCCGGTGCGCCTTGTTTTCGACGGCTCGCTGCCGAAAAACGGTTACCGGATCACGCCGGAAATCAGCTCAACCGGCGAAGCCTCCTTTAACATTGCCGCCGCCGACCGCCGCGGCTTCTACTACGCCGCCGCCACCTTGAATCAGCTGACAAAAACAACCGCCGCCGGCAAAACCGTGGCCGCCGCCGTCGTCACCGACTATCCGGAGTGGACCGAACGCTACGTTTCCGACGTTCCGGAAAGCATCACGTTCGACCGCCTGCTCGAGTTGACGGCGAATAAGATTTCCGGCATCTGCCTGCGCACCGAGGGAAACTGGCAGAGTGAAGAGTGGATGGAAAAACAGGCCGAAGTTCTGAAAACCGTCAAGCGCGCCACCGGCATCGACGCCGTCGATGTGATGTTTCAGATGCACCTTTCGCCCCGCCCGCCGATGCGTAAGATGAACTTTGCCGACGAAAAGGATATTCAGCTTATTATCGACCGCGCCCGCGTTTTCGCCGAAAACGGCGCTTCCGCCATCATGCTGGCGGTGGACGACCTCACGCCGCAGGAAGATTTGCTTTTTACGTATGCAACCGAAGCGGAAAAGGCCAGGTTCGGCCTCAACGCCGGCCGCGGCCACGGCTATGTCACCCGCCGGGTTTACGAGGCGCTGAATCCCGACTTTCCCAATCTGAAACTTTCCATGGTGGTCGCTCCCTACGCCTTCATTCCGCACGGCGTGGCGCTCAAGGACGGCGCCGACTACTATCGTCAGTGGAGCGCCGAGGCCCCGGTGGAAACCCAGCTGGTCTGGACCGGCATCAACGTTTTCAGCCCCGATGTCACCGCCGACCAGCAGTCCGCGGTGCATAAACTGCTTGAGCGCGGCCAGAAGACGTTTGTTTTTGACAATTCCAACGGCGTCGCCGCACCGCTTCCGGTCTGGAACGGCAGCCGTTTTTCCGGCATGGCCGCTCAGGACGAGGGCCGCACGCTGCTGTGGGGATCGTGGTATCTGAGGCCGCTTGAGCGGCTCTACTACCTGACCGCCAACGACTATCTCTGGAATCCGTCCGCTTACCGTGCCGACGAATCCTACCGTCGTGCCGCCGAAAATCAATTCGGGCCGGCCGCCGCCGAACCAATGCTCCGGCTTCAGCAGACCTTTCAGGCCGCCGAAGCCGAACTGAGCACCACAGACCGCTCAAAATTCCACCTTTTCCTCGGCGACTTTAAGAAGGCGTTCAAAGAAGCTGAAAAAGTGCTCGACCGCAACGGAAAAACGCTTCCACTCGCTCAGCTTGCCCCCCGGCTCAAGGCGTTTGAAGAGTTCCTCAACGAGCCGCGTTCGGCGGTGAAGGTTAATAAAAGCGAACCCGGCGTCATAGTTATGCTCGACCGCGCCAAGCCGGACGATCCCGCGCCGGCCACCGCCGAAATTTCCGCCGAAGCCGACGGTCTGCATATCGTTTTCAACGTGCCGAATCCCGACGTTCCCGAACGCGCGGAAATCAAGCATGACGACAAAGTATATCTTTCGCCCGACTGCATCGAAATGTTCATCCAGCCGGTCGACCGCAAGGCGGAATGGCTGAACTCCGAACCGCCGTCCACCGGCTACGCCCATCTGGTATTTGACTCCTCCGCCAACCGCTATGATGAAAACGGCGTTTCATCTCCGCTTTTCTACAACCCGGAATGGACCGTGTCAACCGAAAATACCGCCGACGGCTGGCGCGCCGACGTGTTTGTTCCCTATTCCGCCTTTGAGCCGATGGCGCCTTTTTACACAAAACCCGGCGAAGACGTGCGGTGGAAAGCCAACTTCCATCGGGTCAACAACGTCACCGGCAAGGTGCAGTCGTGGAGTCGCGGCGGCGACAAGTTTCACGCTCCGGAGCATTTCGGTGAATTCTGGTGGGACGGCAACGTATTGTGCGACGGGGTTTATCCACTGCATCTTCAGGGCGTCGCCCGCGGCGAAGACGGTTCGCTGTTCTGGAGCTATACCGACCGCATCGTCAAAACCACCCCGGACGGCCGGGTGCTGAAGACCGTCATCCTTGACGGCGACGGACATCTCGGCGATCTCGCCTGCCGCGACGGACTGGTCGCCGGTCCGGTTGCCGACATCCGCGATTACAGCCGGGAGGCGCTTGGCACCACGGTTTTCGCCTTCCGCCAAAGCGACCTCGAAAAGGTCGCGGAATATAAACTTGAAAACGCCGGCTATGACGGCATTGTCGCCACCGACCGCGGCTTTGCCATTGCCAAAATGCCGTCCGCTCCGGAAGGACAGACCTCTACGATCATCGTGGAGTACACTCCGGACTTCAAAACCATTCTTGGCGAACATGTCGTCACCACTCCGCCGATCTATTCCGGCATTCAGAACCTCGCCCGGTTCAACGACGGCTACATCGCCAGCTGTTACGGCTCGCAGTTCTATTTGCTGGACAAGGATTTCAATGTGGTGAAGCGGCTCGGACTGAATGCCGGATGCGGCGTCCTTGACAGCGAAGGCGACACCGCGGCGGTTGCCGGCCACCGGACTTTCCGGCCGAACTGGCAGTCGTACATCAAGTCGGTAAACGTTAACGAACTTCCTCTGGCCGAGGAACATCCTACGGGCGAATAGTCCGGACGGCAAAAAATAAAAAAGGCGGCATTAAGCCGCCTTTTGTGTTTTTGTTCAGGGGGTCAGAGTTCGGCGTCGGCGCGCATGATCGCGTATTCCAGACCGCGGATTTCGGCCAGTCCCTTCATCCGTCCGATTGCGGTATAGCCGGGATTCGCGCACGGCGGCTTGGCCAGATCGTCCATCATCGTGTGTCCGTGATCGGGGCGGAACGGAATGCGCCAGTCCGTTCGTCCGGTCTCCTGACGGCGCTTCTGTTCGTCCACCGCCAGCTTGACCAGCGCGTACATGTCCACCACCCCCTCCAGGTGGTTGGCCTCAAAAAAGTCGCCGTTGCCGAGATGTTCGGTGCTGCGGAGGTGGAGAAAGGCCACGCGGGAGGCGCATGACTTGAACATGGCGGGAATGTCGTTGTCCAGCCGTCCGGAAAAACTGCCGGAGCAGAAGTTGACGCAGTTTGCCGGTGAATCGACCGCCTTCAGCAGCCAGTCGATATCCGCCTGCGTGCTGAATATGCGCGGCAGACCGAGAATCGACCGCGGCGGATCGTCCGGATGGATTGCCAGGCGCACGCCGGCTTCTTCGGCCGTCGGAACCACCGCTTCCAGAAACGCCTTGAGATTAGCCCGCAGTTCATCGCGCCCGACGCCGGAGTAGCGCGCCAGCATCGCGCGGACCGCGTCCAGCGTAACACCTTTGAACCCGGGAAAATTGTCGATAATATTACGGCACAGCCGGTCGCGTCCGGTCGCGTCAAGTGCGTCAAAATAGGCTTTTGCCTCGGCGACGGTATCGGCCGGATAGTCGTTTTCCGCGCCGTTCCGCCGCAGAATAAACAGTTCGAACGCCGCAAATTCGCGCCGGTTGAAATACAGCGCCTCACTGCCGTCCGGCAGGCGATGACGCAGGTCGGTGCGCACCCAGTCCAGCACCGGCATGAAGTTGTAGACCACGGTGTGGATGCCGCAGGAGCCGAGGTTGCGCAGACTTGTGCGGTAATTTTCGATGTGGCGGCGGAAGTCGCCGGAACGCAGTTTTATGTCTTCGTGAACCGGCAGGCTTTCGACCACGTTCCAAAACATGCCGGCGGAGTCTACTTCGGCCGACCTGCGGGCTATCTCGTCGCGGCTCCACACTTCGCCGTACGGAATGTGGTGCAGACTGGTGACCACGCCCTCGGCTCCGGCTTGACGGATGAACGAAAGCGGTACCTGGTCGTTCGGGCCGTACCAACGCATCGACGGTTCCATAAACATGGTCTACACCCCCGAAAATGCTGAAAACCCGCCGTCCACCGGAATGATCGTGCCGGTGACGAATTTCGCGGCGTCGCTGACTAAATAATGAATACAACCGAGAATCTCATCCGGCGTTCCGAAGCGGCGCAGCGGGGTTTTGCGGATAACGTCATTGCCGCGCGCGGTGTATCCGCCGTCCGGAGTGGTCAGCAGGGCGCGGTTTTGATTGGTCACGAAAAATCCGGGAGCGATCGCGTTGACCCGGATTTTGCCGCCGAACTTGGTTGCCAGCTCAACTGCGAGAAAACGGGTAAGGTTGTCGATTCCGGCCTTGGCGTTGCCGTATCCCATGACCCGGGTCAGCGGCTGGGTGGCGGCCATGCTGGAAAAGTTGACGATCGCGCCGCCGGTATCCTGTGCGGTCATCGGCTTGGAGAACACCAGCGTCGGCAGCAGAGTGCCTTTGAGGTTGAGGTCGAGAACTTTGGAATAATCGTCCATTTTCAAATCAAAAAGCGTCTGGTCGGGGCCGATGGTGGCGCCGGGCATGTTGCCGCCGGCGCCGTTGAGCAGCATGTCCACCCGGCCGAACTTTTCCATCACTGCGTCGCAAACCAGCTTCAGGCTCGACTCGTCCAGAACATTGCAGCCGAATCCGATGATGTCGGAACCCAGCCCGGTCGCCGCCGACTCGCGCAGATCCAGCGCCGCCACCCGGCATCCCCGGTCGGCCAAATATCTGGCCACGGTTCCGGCCAGAACCCCGCCGGCGCCGGTGACTACCGCCACTTTTCCGGAAATATCAAAAAGGTC
Source organism: Verrucomicrobiota bacterium (assembly GCA_023459755.1). GTDB lineage: Bacteria > Verrucomicrobiota > Lentisphaeria > Victivallales > Victivallaceae > CALXXL01. Next base: position 5,846 of record JAEWSS010000053.1, read on the forward strand.
CTTCATTTTTTTGCCTCCACTTTGTTAATAAAGTTAATATACTTGCTGCCGGGGGCGGATGCAAGCCGGGTTCGTCAAAAAAAACTGAAAAACCGGCGGCCGACTTGCCAAAACGTCAAAGCGTTATATATTATAACGTGCATGTGTGGAAAACATATAATAACCAGCAAGGAGTTTGTGAAAATGAATTTCACCGTCAGCCCCAAGATCCGTCCCGAACTCGACCCCGAATTCGTGCCGGCAGTCCTTTGGAACCGCGCTTATCGCGCCGAAGTCGCAAAATGCTCAGCCCGTCAGGACATCGTGATCGCTCTGCGCCGCAGCAACGGTACTGTGTCCACCATGAAGACCACCGTTTTCCCGCACGAGGGCGAATACGCCGCCGCCAACGTCAAATATGTTGAGCGTCTGGTCAAGTTCCTGCTCTGGATGAAGGGCGGCTACGAAGTGACCATCGCCGGCTGCGAGGCGCTGGCCAACGACCTGGCTAAAATCTACAGCGAAGACGGCGAACGCTCCTTCGACCACAACATCATGGGCGTTGTCATTTACGGCAAGCCCTTTGCCATCAAGAGCTGCCCGCTGGCGGACGCTCCGCAGAGCCACGAGATTCAGGTCAAGCTCGGCGGTCACCTTGACGGCTGCCGCATCGGGTTCGACCTCGGCGGCTCGGATCGTAAATGCGCCGCGGTGATCGACGGCAAAGTCGTCCACACCGAGGAAGTCGAATGGAATCCCTACTTTGAAAAAGATCCGGAATACCATCGCCAGGGCATCCGCGACTCGCTCAAGCGCGCCGCCGCCAAGCTGCCGCGGGTGGACGCCATCGGCGGTTCCGCCGCCGGCGTGTATGTGAACAGCCAGCCCCGTCTGGCCTCGCTTTTCCGCGGCATCAGCAAGGACGACTTCGCCAAGTACATCGTCGGCATTTTTGACGAGATCCAGGCCGAATACAACGTTCCGCTGATTGTGGCCAACGACGGCGAAGTCACCGCCCTGGCCGGCGCCATGAGCATGAACGCCACCGGCGTGCTCGGTCTTTCCATGGGAACCAGCCAGGCGGTCGGATATGTGAACGTTGAAGGCAATATCACCGACTGGCTCAACGAACTGGCTTTCGCCCCGGTCGATTACCGCGACAACGCTCCGGTTGACGAATGGTCCGGCGACATCGGCTGCGGCGCCCAGTATTTCTCCCAGCAGGGCGTTGCCCGTCTGGCGCCGTTTGCCGGCCTCAACTTCCCGTCCGAGATGAAGTTCCCGGAGCGTCTGGTCAAGGTTCAGGAGCTGATGAAGGAAGGCGACCAGCGCGCCGCCGCGATCTACCGCACCATCGGAACCTGCTTCGGATATGCCATCGCCCACTACGCCGACTTCTATGACATCCGCAATCTGCTGATTCTCGGCCGCGTCACTTCCGGCGACGGCGGCCAGATCATTCTGGACGAGGCCCGCAAGGTTCTGGACACCGAGTTCCCCGAGCTCTCCGCCAAGATCACCTTCCGTACTCCGGACGAAAAGTTCAAGCGGCACGGTCAGGCGGTTATCGCCGCGAGTCTGCCCGAACTGGCAAAATAATCTTCAGAAAGGTTCATTAAATGAAAACCACGCTTCTTACCAACTGCCATATTATCTCCCCCGAATTCGAGGCGTTCGACGCCGCGGTGATGATCGAGGGCGATATGATCAAACGCATATATGTTGACGCCGAACAGCTGCCCAAGGCCGACGAGGTCATCGATATCGCCGGCGACATGCTGATGCCGGGATTTATCGACGTGCACTGCCACGGCCGCTCCGGTTCCGACTTCTCCGACGCGTCGCTTGACGGACTGACCAGGATTTGTGTTGACAAGCTCGCCGAGGGCGTCACGTCGCTGCTGCCGACCACCCTTACGCTGCCCGAAACTCAGCTGGCCGCCAGCTTGAAAACCGCCGCCGCCTATGTCGCCGCCGGTTCCAAAGGCTGCCGCGTTCCCGGCGTTCACCTCGAAGGACCCTACATCAATCCGAAGTGCTGCGGAGCTCAGAATCCCGACTTCGTCCGCAAGCCGGACATCGAGGAAGTCCGTCGGCTGAACCGGATTTTCAAGGTGCTCAAGGTCTCCTATGCGGTTGAGACCGAGGGCGGGCCGAAATTCGCCGAAGAGCTGCTCGCCGAAGGGATCACTCCCTCCTGCGTCCACTCGGCCGCGAGCTACAGCCAGTTCCTTGAAGGCAACGCCCACGGACTGCGCAGCATGTCCCACTTCTGCAACCAGATGAGCCCGCTGCATCACCGCGACATCGGTCTGGTCGGCGCCGGCTTCCTCTGCGAAGACGTCTACATCGAATTGATCTGCGACAAGCTCCATGTCTGCCCGGACATGATCAACTTCATCTTCTCGTTCAAGAATGTCGAGCGGATCCAGCTGATCTCCGACGCCATGCGCGCCGCCGGCATGCCGAACGGCGAATATGACCTCGGCGGCCTGAACGTGGTCGTGGCCGAAGGCGCCGCCCGGCTCAAGTCCAACGGCGCGCTGGCCGGCAGCACGCTCCAGATCTGCGATGCGCTTCGCAACGTCTGGGAAGTCACCGGCATGGAACTGACCGAACTGGTCAAGTGCACCAGCTACAACCAGGCCCAACTCATGGGACTGGAAAAAACCGGCAAAGTCGCCCCCGGCTATCTTGCCGATTTCGCGGTGCTCGACGGCGATTTCAAGGTTGTCAAGACCTTTGTCGGCGGTGTCCGCAAGTTCTAAGTTACCGGCAGGCCGTCCGCTGTAAAAAGCGGGCGGCTTTTTCAGTTTAAAATCATCAATTATTTATCATTTTTATAATCGGGCGCAAAATCACTGAACGGGGGAACGGGGTGTATGAACATTCATCTGGCATCGATTGATTGGGCGATAATCATTTCATTTCTGCTGATCACCGTCATTGTCGGTATGGCGGTGGCAAAGCTCTCCAGTCGCAGCAGCGAGGAATTCTTTTTGGGCGGACGCAACATGCCGTGGTGGCTGCTCGGGTTTTCGATGGTGGCGACGACATTCTCCACCGACACGCCGAATTTGGTGACCAATCTGGTTCGCATGAACGGCGTTTTCGGCAACTGGGTGTGGTGGAGCATGCTGCCGACCGGAATGCTGACGGTTTTTCTTTACGCCAAATTGTGGCGGCGGTCGGGAACGGTGACCGATCTGGAGTTTTACGAGTTGCGCTATTCCGGAAAACTCGCGGCGTTTCTGCGCGGGTTCCGGGCGGTTTATCTCGGGTTGCTGTTCAACGTGCTGGTGATGGCCTCGGTTTCGCTGGCGGCGATCAAGATCGGCGGTGCGATGCTTGGTCTTGAGCCGTGGAAAAGCGTATTGTTCGCCATGGTTGCCACGGTATCGTTTTCGGCGGTCGGCGGGTTGCGCGGCGTGCTGATAACCGACTTTATTCTGTTCATCGTCTCAATGGTCGGCTCGATCGGGGCGGCGGTGCTGATCCTGAATCTGCCGGAAGTCGGCGGACTGTCGGGCATGCTCGACAAATTTGCCGCCGATCCCGCACTTTCCGCCAGAATGGAGGTATACAGCTACCTCAGTAATGACGATCTGGTGGCCATGTTGATTGTCCCGTTCGCGGTTACCTGGTGGAGCATCTGGTATCCGGGCGCCGAACCCGGCGGCGGCGGCTATCTGGTTCAGCGCATGCTGGCGGCAAAAAATGAAAATCACGCGGTGGCGGCAACGTTGTTCTTCAATGTGGCGCATTACGCGCTCCGTCCGTGGCCGTGGCTGCTGGTGGCGTTGGCTTCGCTGGTTGTATATCCGAATCTGGACAGTATCCGCGACGCGGTCGGCGGCGCGCTGCCCGCCTCGCAGATCAAGGACGACGTCGCCTACTCTCTGATGCTGACCAAACTGCCGGCCGGCTGGCTGGGGCTGATGCTCGCTTCGCTGCTGGCGGCATATATGTCCACGATCTCGACGCACCTGAACTGGGGTGCGAGCTATCTGGTAAACGACGTATGGAAAAGATTTTACCGTCCGCAGGCTTCGGCGCGCGAACTGGTGTGGATGGGGCGGCTGTTCACCGTGCTGCTGATGGTGCTGGCCGGAGTGCTGGCGCTTCAGCTGTCCAGCGCGGTGGACACTTTCTGGATCATGCTGTCGATCGGCGCCGGAACCGGACTGTTGTTCATGCTGCGCTGGTTCTGGTGGCGCATCAACGCCGCGGCCGAGCTTACGGCGATGATCGCGTCGTTTGTAATGGCGATCTTCTTTATGGTATTGAAGAACAGCGGCAGTATGCTGCAGTTCAACGAATGGCAGGCGATGATAATTTCGGTGGCGGCCAGTACGGTCTGCTGGGTGCTGGCGGCTTATTTCGGGCCGAAAACATCCAAGGAGCGGCTCCGGTCGTTCGTCGAAGCGATCAATCCCGGCGGTCCGGGGTGGAAGCGGGTGTTCGACGAGGCGGCGGTGGAGGGGCGGCCGATCAAGCCGGCTCATGCGGCACAGAATGTGACGCGCGGAATTCTGGCGGCGGTTATCTCGTGCTTTGCGGTTTACGCCGCACTGTTCGCGGCTGGCGAATTCATCTATTCGCGCACACTGCGCGGAACCATTTTGTCGGTTGCGGCGGCGGTGGCGGTAGTGGCTGTCGCCCGCATCTGGAAAAAGATCAAGGCGGCGGACTGCAAAGTCAACTGACGCGGCGGCGGCGGCACAGCCATGTTCGCGGCTGCGCCCGCCGTGGAATTTCAGCGGCGGCGGTGACAGACCGTCGAACCGCGGAGCGGAAATAAATAAAAAGCGGAAAGACCTGAAAAGTCTTTCCGCTTTTTTTATCGTTCGGCGGTCAATATTCCGGGATTGACGTGAGTGGCGTTCGCCCTTCATCGTCCGGCGCGGTCAAAGTCAGGGTAAACGACGCGCCGTCGGTTGTGTAGAACGGCGGTTGGCCGGTGTAGGGGCTGACCGGAATTTTGTCCAGATATTCCGGAACCAGCTTCGCAAGGGTCGCCGGATATGCGCCGCGTTCCGCCCGGTGGCACTTCAGCGCCAGACCGATGACGTCCTGCACGATGGAGGCGCGTCCGATCAATGCCCGGCGTTCTGGATTGTCGGAATTTGGACTGCTGGTCATGTTGATCGGTTCAAAGACTTCGCACGTTTCAAGCTCCGCATAATATGGCCGCACCTCGAGCGCATGGGAGAGGCTTTTGGCAAAAGTTGCGTACATGGCGGGAACGGCGACAAATTCACCGTAGTTCTCCGGTGAAATATTATCAAGGCAACCCAGAAAATATTCCGAATCGGATGGGACGCGAACCCGGCGTGTTTTCATAAATTCCAACGCACGGCGGTAGTCCGGGGCATATTCGGGGGCGTCGGGGCCTAATTTGACAACATTTTCAGCCCAGATATTGCGACAGGCGCCCCGGACAAGTTCGGTGATAATGAGCGGCGAATCGTTCAGAATATCTTCATCAAGTACGGTGATTTTCATGAGTTCGGGGATGATTTTCTCCGGATGTCCGGTTTCACGATACAGCGCGGCACGGCCGACGCGAAGTTTGGCATATTCTCTGGACTGCGACAGCATGGGAAAATAATCGACCGTTTTATCCGCCGTCATGCGTTTCAACAACTTCAACCTATTGTCGCAATATTCGTCCATTTGCGGGGAATCAAAAATTTGCAGGGTATATTCACGTTCTTCGGGGGATATTTTGAACGATTCCGAGGAGTCGTCCGGCATCTAATGCTTATATCCGCATAACGGCAGCTGCAGCAGCTTGGAATCGAAACACTTGGCCAGTTCATTTTTTGCGGCCGCCAACTCCGGCGGAAGCTCAGGCTTCATAAATTTTGCGGTCACACCGTCCTGTTGCGCCG
>JAEWSS010000054.1 GCA_023459755.1 Verrucomicrobiota bacterium
GAAAAATCAATATCTTTTTCCTATTTTTTTCAAAATTTGCCGCAAGGTCATATTGATTTCAATCGTTTTCATAAGGAAATAGGTGATATTTCCGCAAAAAGTCATGCCGCGCGGCATTGATTTTTCATTTTGAGTATGATATATTAGAAGAGGGAATGGAAGTGTTTGTTAATATTTTTCAATTAAACAGGATGGTATGATGAAAAAGAAATTTACACTGATCGAGCTTCTGGTGGTGATCGCGATCATCGCGATTCTCGCCGCAATGCTGCTTCCGAGTTTGGCACGCGCCCGGGAGATGGCGAACAAGGCCGCCTGCGCCGGCAACCTGCGTCAGGACTCTCAGGCCATTCTCATGTACGGTGAGAACAACAAGAACTTCTTTATGATTTCCGGCATTCTCGGCATGGGATGGTTCCGCGCCACTCCGGAAATGCACGCCAATCTCGGTCTCTCATATGTCATAGACTCTGATATCCCCGAATACTGGGCTGAAAACGTGACGACCGGCGGTAGCGGAACAGCGGCCCGCAAAGTGACTTACTGCCCGACCGGTACCTCGACCGGCATGAGCTGGTACGGCAACTATGCATACGGCGCACCGTATATTGTCACTTACGATCCCGCATATGAAGACGATAACTGCGAGCTTTTCATTCAAGATAAAGATAATTCCAAGCATTATTGGCAGTTTATAAGACTGTCCAGCGTTCCGTCCGCCACCAATTTCGTGATGCTTGCCGACACCGCCTGCACCTTTGACACCAATGCGGACAGCGAAGGCGCCCCCGCCGGTGCACAGTATCAGTATTTCGCCCGTCGTTCCAACTACACGGCCAAAAGTTGGGCAATTGCCAATCGTCATAACGGCGTCGGCAACATGGCTTATGCCGACGGCCATGTGGACACCACGCAGGATATGTCCAGACTGACCACCGCCTCAAAAATCGGCTATCTGGTGGATGGCGAGGGCATGCTTGTTCGTGACGTTGATTTGGACGGCGACGAACTTTAATTCAGCCGCATTTCAGCAAAGACCGCTTCGGCGGTCTTTTTTTTGTTTTTATTGCAAATCGCCCTTGACATTCAATACAGTAAGCCATAATTTTAGTTGTTCCGCTTTTTCAAAAAAACGTATAACAGAAAAAGGGTGACAATCATGAGCAACACACAGCTACTCAACAATTCCGGCGGCCGCCAGAGTTCCACCTCCCCGACCGAACCATCGGCGGCAAAAGTTGCCAAAGCAACTGTCAGAGAAGCTATTCATGTTTATTCAGGCCAAACTCTTGCCGACAACACCATCTATCTGGGCGGCGTATTGGTGCATTCCGGTGGAACCGCGAAAAATCTCACTATCGACCTTGACAGCGTAATATTCGTTCTCACCGGCGGTTCCGCCATCGGAATTACTGCGGTTAATATACAATCGTTTATTAAGATTGCAGGAGGATACGGCGAAAACCTGTCCGTTGCGCCCCCCACATTTGTAGGCCCCGAACCACATATTGAAATTTACAGCGGCGGCTCCGCCGTCAATCTGTACGCAAACAACAGATGTAGCATCACTGTGAGCGAACAATCCTACGCCAGCCACATCACCATTGACTCAGCCTCACTGAACATAAACAGCAGCACGGCATTGGATGTCGATATTTCAGCTGGAAGCATGTCTGCCAATAGCTCAATTGTCAGTAGCATCTCGCTGAGAGACGGCAGTACTATGAGCGTTGATCGGTCGGAGATAGCCGATCTTACCATGGAATACTCTTCGGCCTATGTCTCCTACTGCAACACATCGAATGTCGAGTTAAAATCACAGTCGCAGTTAACCGCATCAACTTCCGGCACTGTACGCAATGTAAATATCCACGGAAACAGCTTGTTTGAATTGGTCGGATATCAATCGCCAAATTACATAACTGCATACGACACCATGATCGATTCCGGCATCATGCTGGTCACCGGAAGCGGCGCCACCGCCAGCGCAACCATGGTCGGTATGAACGGAACCATGGTGCTTCAACGCAGAAGCCGGGCGGTCGGAACCGTGGTCAACGGCGGAATGATGTCAGTGCTCAGCGGCTCGATCGCCAGCGCAACCAGCGTCCGGTTCGGCACGCTGGCCGTTCACAGCAAAGGCAGCGCCGTCGATACCATACTCTCCCCCGGCGGACTGCTGGCCGTATACAGCGGCGGCATCGCCACCGGAACCGTTGACAAGGGCGGAGCATTTTACAACGCAACGCAAAACACGGTATCGATCGGCAGCCGGGTGGTGACACACTACGGCTGGCAACTGGATTCCTCCGGCGTCACCAGCCAGACCATCGTTTCCGCCGGCGGTTCGGCGCACACCGTCACCACCACTTCGTCCTATACCGACTCCACCAGCGAACGCCAGCTGATCTATTCGCTGAGCACCGAATCCGGAAGTTCCATTCTGTCGATTTTCGGACAATATAAATACCTTTACGGCTGGCAGGACGGCAACGACTGCCGGATCGCCGCCGCCAACTGCCGGCTGGTCAACGGGCTGTACGGCGTCACCTCCGGCGTGTCGTCGATTTCCGGGAATGTCGATATCTACTTCAATCCGGCATCGGGCGTCAACAACACCGGCAACATGTACGGCGGCGGCGGCAACGGAACCACGGTCGGCGGCAATGTCAAGTTTGAACTGGATGGAACCGGAACCTGCAAAGGGCTGATCTACGGCGGCGGCTATGCCGGAACCGCGAACAGCGTCGTATCCGGATGTGTGGAACTCGACGTGAACGGGATCACCCATCAGCAGAATGCCGCGCTGACCGGACATACCGACTGGCTGTTCGCCGGCGGCGCCGCCGCCAACGGCAAAAGTTCGACCGTCGGCGGAGCCACATCGATCTCCATTTCCGGCGGCGCCTCGCTCGGTTCGGTGTTCGGCGGCGGCAGTGCCACCGGTTCGGGGTCGGTCGCATCCGTCGGCGGCGGATGCTCGATAACCATTGAAAACGCCACCATAAGCGGCAGTGTCTACGGCGGCGGCTACGCCTACAACGGCGGATCGTCAACCGTCGCCGGGGGCGTTGCGATCTCGGTCAAGGCAACATCCGGTGCGGCGGTGTCCATACAGGAAAATATTTGCATCGGCGGACTTTCCGGCACGGTTTCCGGCGCCGGATCGGTCACATTCAGCGGCAGCGGAGCGTATCTGAATTTTTCCGGCACGGTTTCCGGCGCCGGGGCGTCGGGAGTCAACACCCTCGGATTCAGCGACTTCTCCGGCGCATTCACGGCGGACATCGCCGAAATCGACCGGATATCCGCCTCCGGCAACACCGCCGCGGTCATTTCCGACAGCTATGTGTGCAATAATTTCACTTTTGACCTGACCGGCCGCCGCGCGGCGAACAGCAGTACGGCACTGCTC